>CAKWRB010000185.1 GCA_934845495.1 uncultured bacterium | reverse complement strand
GAATAACAGTGCTGATCCCTTTTATATATTCAACTAATGCTCCATTAAAGGTGACAAGTAATACTTTCTTATTTCCAGGCAGTGCAGCAAGATGATATGCACGGAGAAGAGCAATCGTTGTTTTTCCACTTCCCGCAGTACCTAATACAACTGTATGACCCGCTGAAGGCAATGCTAGTACTTCTTTTTGTTTTCCTTTAGGGATTATCTTCATTATATTACCCTCCAATGTGAATATACTTGGAATAACTCATTATTGCCTTTGATATAATAGAAGGCATATACAATATTATTATACTATTTCTTGCCAATTTCAGCAATGTATCTAATTTCTTAGTTGGTTAACATTATTAAGTTGTCAAGCGCTGTAAGCGTTAACTCCATGATGTTTTTGAAGCCAGAAGCATCACTTGTTTGGAAGCTCATACAGAAGAAATATGACATCATTTTAAATTACTTCAAAAGGAGTTAAAGCCTTATATTTTTTATAAGAGCTGCCTTTGAAATCCAAAAGTCTACTCTATCATCATGCTTTCCTTGCTGTATGATTGGAACTAGCTACCTAGGATCTTGAAAAAATTTTAAAGAGATTTCCACCGTCTTAAAATATAAGCCGCCTGAACCGCCGGAGGGAAGCCGGTGCAAGGTGATCCCGTTCGAGAGGGTGGGGTGAAAGCGGCAGTACAAAACAGGGCGATATTGGTCAGTGCATCGCCCTGTTTTCTCGTTCGGATAGGAACTCAGCCGAAATCATGCCGGCTGCCGCAGTCGGAACCAAGTCCCTCAAACACGCAAACGATTTCCTCGATCCGGTAAAAGCATTCGCTGTCCTCCAGGGAGTCATCCTCCAGAATGGCCTTGATTTTTCGCAGCGCCCTGTAACACTCTAACTCTACGATTTTTGTTATGTCTGAGTCGGTGAGTTCCGGGAAAGACACCTGGATTTTTTCGTCTGCCAGCACATGACGAAGAATCTCCTGATACAGTTCCATTTCAGCGCCTCCTTAGTACTTATAAGTTCTATCAGCAACATTCTAATAAAAAGATGCAGTATCGTCAATAGTATCAATCAGTACTAAAGGCGGTGCGCTGTATGTATTTTCAGAGATTAAGAGATCTGCGTGAGGACAAAGACCTGCGGCAGGAGGACGTGGCGGAGATTCTGGGAATCAGCCAGACCGTCTACTCCCGCTATGAGCGTGGGTTCCAGACCATTCCGGTGGTGCATTTGCTGAAGCTGGCGGACTTCTATCAGGTGTCCACCGACTATATCCTGGGACGGACCAACACCAGCAAACCCTATCCCGTCAAGTAATAGCGTAAAGAAGGAGAGCGGCCTCTCCCACTAACGGCGCATCTTCCATGTCCTTTTTCGGTTAGGGATTTGCCGCTTTGAGACGCCTTCTGCCGGTACCGGTTTTGATTCTTCCTGCTGGTCTTTTCGGAAGAGCTGTGCCGGCAATCCGGCTTCCTAAAATTTCCCCCGGAACGCAGAAAAACCGCCTAAACAGGCGGTTTTTCCATTAAAGCTGGTCGGAGTGAGGTGACTCGAACACCCGACATCATGCTCCCAAAGCATGCGCGCTACCAACTGCGCTACACCCCGATATGGATTCCGGCGGCAGGCTGAACCAGTTCACCAGAAAATCATGTATATTCTATTATAGCGGGACCGAAAGGGAAAATCAAGGTTTTTTTGCGGTGGTCAGTCGGAAAGGGCCTCCAGCAGGGTGCAGATCAGCGCCAGACACAGGCTCAGCCCGATCCACAGGCCGCACAGGCTCAGATGGAGCGGGTCTGCCTCCTGCAGGGCCTCCAGCGTCAGTGGAACACAGCCCACCGCTGCCGACAGAACCGAGAGCAGCTGAACTTTGCAGAGCGATTTCATTGTCGATCCCCCCTTTTGAGCCAAACATGGTCCCCTCCTATTATAGAGGAGCGGGCGGCTCTTTGCAAGCAGCATCCCCTTGACAGTCCCTGGGTTTTGTGATAGATTGATAGCAAACCAAATCTGGCGATGAGAAAGAAGAGTAACTGTTCTGGGTCCTGTTCCAGAGAGCCGGCGGCTGGTGTGAGCCGGTGTGATCCTGCAGCGAACGGCACTTTTGAGCTGAGAGCGGTTTGTTCACAAGAGTGGGTCTGTACTTTTGCCTGTACAGATCAATGAGGGTGGAACCGCGGAAGACTGAACTTGATCCACAGCCTTTCGTCCCTTGCAGTACTGCGGGGGATGGAGGGCTTTTTTCTGTTCCTCGGGATCGAAATTTTATCCGAAAGAGGAGTATTTACCATGGAAAAGACAATGGACAAAATCGTTGCACTGGCAAAGAATCGTGGATTTGTATATGCCGGTTCTGAAATCTACGGCGGCCTTTCCAACACCTGGGACTACGGCCCTCTGGGTGTGGAGTTCAAGAACAATGTCAAGAAGGCCTGGTGGAAGAAGTTTGTACAGATGTCCCCCTACAATGAGGGTCTGGACGCTGCTATTCTGATGAATCCCCAGGTATGGGTGGCTTCCGGCCATGTGGGCGGTTTCTCCGATCCCCTCATCGACTGCAAGACCTGTAAGGCCCGTCATCGTGCCGACAAGCTCATCGAGGAGCAGTGCGGCTTCGATCCTGCTGGCTGGAGCGACCAGCAGATGATGGATTACATCCGGGAAAACAAGGTGACCTGCCCGGAGTGCGGCGGCACAGAATTCACCGATATCCGGAAGTTCAACCTGATGTTCAAGACCTTCCAGGGTGTAA
>CAKWRB010000184.1:1227-2755 GCA_934845495.1 uncultured bacterium | reverse complement strand
GTTTTGCAACCGTGTTCGTCATAGTTGGATCATTCCCTCCTTTAATCGTTCTGAACCTGTGTTTCCAATGTATGCCGAAGCTTGTCGGTGATCACAAAGAGCTGCTGCAGCTCCTCAGGGGCCAGGGAATCCTCCAGCAGTCCTTCCAGCGCCTCAAACCGGCGGATCTGGTTTTCATGCAGTTCCCGTCCCAGCTGGGTCAGCTCCAGTTTTTTAAGCCGGCCATCGTGGGATACACTCAACCGGCGGATCAGCCCCTTCTGTTCCATCAGGGAGATCATACCCGATACCGTAGCCCGGTTGATGCGAAACTCCCGTTCAATATCCCGCTGGTACACTGCCCGGTCGGGGTTGTTGTACAAAAATCCCAGGATCCAGGCGTGCATGATGGTCAGCCCCTGTTTTTCCGCCACGATGTGCCGGTCCATCAGCTTCCGCACCAGGTTGTCAATCACCTTCAGGGAATACAGGATCGTTTCCTTGTGACTCAATCCACACAAACTCCTCTCTGCAAATACATTGTTCGCTGCCAAACTATAATAGTCCTATTTAATAATAAAGTCAACTGAATCCTGTGCAAATTCACGATATATTTGTATTTTCAGATTTTTTAATAATGAGAAAGCCTAACTATCTTTTTGTTTTTGTTCCATTTGCATAACGGGTTCGGCAGAAGAATCCGCTACCCGGCTCCGGTACAGTGTGCTGTAAAAAATTCTCTGAGGCATCTCGACAAATCGTATATATTCATATAAAATATCACAAACAGTATAAATATTTCCCCGATTCCCGACGAAAAATCAGACAAAACAGACTTGACAAAGCCCGGACGCTTTTCTATAATAAAGGCAAATCAAACAGCCACAGAAACCTTTGACCGGGAGGAGTACTCCGGGGAGACCGCGTACAGAGAGCTGCCGTTGGTGCGAGTGCAGCCGCAGGCCCCCGGGGGAATGGACCCGCGAGGGCTGAGCGAACCGCCGGAGGATTCCCCTCCGGCCCAGTAAAATCAGACGGCCTGGCCTGCCGTTATCCGGGCGCACACGCTGTTGGGCGTGTCAGGAGGCGGACGCCGTTTATGGGGCGTCAAGATGGGTGGTATCGCAGAAGCATCGGCTTTTGTCCCGTTTGTTGGGACAAAAGCCGTTTTTTATTGCCATAGAGGAGGAATCCCCATGATCCCCGCAAAACAGTTTTACCGCCGATGGCGACTCCACCGGAATTTGGACACGACCCGTCAAACTCAACTGTAACTTGGAAAGGAAGATTTGATTATGACTGCTGAACTGATCCTGAACCGTGCCGAAGAACTCCGGGAGGAACTCATCGAAAACCGCCGCACCTTCCACAGCTTTGCCGAAACCGGCTTTGACCTGCCCCGCACCACCGCCTTTGTGGAGGAAAAGCTCCGCTCCTACGGCCTTGAGCCGGTGCGCTGCGGCAAGGCAGGCATCACCTGCGTCATCGGCGACCCTGGGAAGGGCAAGTGCTTCCTGCTGCGGGGCGATATGGATGCCCTGCCTATGAC
>CAKWRB010000184.1:0-1217 GCA_934845495.1 uncultured bacterium | reverse complement strand
GAACGGGCACTGCCACTCCTGCGGACACGATACCCACACCGCCATGCTGCTGGCGGCTGCCCGGCTGCTTTCGGAACACGCCGACGAGCTGCCCGGCTGCGTCAAGCTGATGTTCCAGCCGGCTGAAGAGCTGCTGGCCGGTGCCCTGGATATGATCGAGCATGGCCTGCTGGAAAATCCCACCGTGGATGCCGGCATCGGCCTGCACATCTCCATCGGCGGCGGAGCCGAAACCGCTGTGGGCAAAATCTCCTACAAGCCCGGCATCGCCAACTTCTCCGGCGACGCCATCAAGGTGACCTTCACCGGCAAGGACGCCCACGGCAGCACCCCCCAGAAGGGCGTGGATGCCATCAACATTGCCGCCCATGCCGTGATCGCCCTCCAGGAGATCCTGGCCCGGGAGGTTGCCATGGACGACCGCACCATGGTGCTGGTGGGCACCATCCACGGCGGTTCCAGCTGCAACACTCTGTCGGGCAGCTGCGAGGTGGAGATCTCGGTGCGCGCCGCCGACCGGGAGATGCGCACCTTCCTCAAGGAGCGGGTCAAGGAGATCTGCGAAGGCACTGCCGCCACCTTCCGGGGCAAAGCCGAGGTGGAATTTGTCTACGGTATGCCCTCCCTCTACAACGACCCGGCCGTCTGCAAAGCAGTCGGCAGCTACTGTGCCGAGCTGTTCGGCGCCGACGATGTGCTGGAGCTGGATACTCTCAGCGGAACTGAGGACTTCACCGCCGTGGCTGAGCGGATCCCCGCTGCCATGTTCCATCTGGGCGTGGGCAGCATTGCCGAAGGCCATGCCTGCGGCGCTCACAACCCCAAGATGGTGGTGGACGAATCGGCCCTGACCCGTGGTGCTGCCCTGTATGCCTACTGCGCCGCCCGCTACCTGGCAGAGCATCAGGACTGAGCCAGCCCCTGCGCCCCCTTCCCCCTATATAAATAAGAAGGCACCGGGCATCTGCTGCCCGGCACCTTCTGCCATACACATCGCTTTCGCAAAACACCGCCATGGAATCAGCCCATGGCGGTGTTTTTTATGGGGTCATCTTCCCAGCAGGGTGGGGCGGCAGAGCGCCTCGGCGCAGGCGATATCCTCCACCGCCAGTCCCAGCGACTCATAGACGGTGATCTCCTCCGGGCTGGTGCGGCCGGGCTTTTTGCCCAGCAGCAGCTCCCCGACGGTGCCCCGGAGATGCTCCTCCCCGAACCGC
>CAKWRB010000183.1 GCA_934845495.1 uncultured bacterium | reverse complement strand
TTCCCCCACCTTCTGTTCTGTCCGGTCGTTTGGATACCACTCCATGATAAAATTCCCTCCACATTCTGGCAACATTCTCCCGGCTGTAAAAGGCGTGCCCCCGTGCGGAGCGCTCCTCGGCTGCCCGGTAGTAATCGGCGTCCTGCTGCAGCCGGCGGATCTCCTGCTCAAACCCCTCCACCCCATCGGCCCGCAGATAGAAATCGAACAGGATATCGTGGTAGATCTCCAGATCCCGCAGCAGGATGGGGGTATGGGAGTTCATAGCCTCCAGAATGGTCATGGGGAACAGCTCCTCAAAGGAGGGCAGCAGCATCAGGTCGGTGAGGTTGTACAGCTCGTTCATATACTCCCGTTCCACCAGGCCCAGCAGCCGGAAGTTCTCGGGCGGATTTTCCAGAATGGCCTTGATCTCATCGTGTCCGTCCGAAATCAGCCCAAAGGCAAAGCTGCCTGCCCACAGGAACAATACATCGGGCATCCGCCGGGCCAGTTCGATGTAGTCAAAAAAGCCCTTGCGCCGCTGGAGCTGTCCGGCACAGAATACAATAAACTTGTCCTGGGGGATCTTGTACTTTTCCCGCAGGGCCTTCTTCTCCTCGGCAGGCAGTGGATAGAACTGCTCCTCCGAGACAAAGTTCGGGATATAGGTCACCTTTTCCCGGGAAATCCCATACTTTTCCAGCTCTCCGATAAAATAGGGATTGACGGTGACCAGATAGTCCATACTCCGGTAGAAGCGGATCACATACCGGTAGAAGATATCCCGGATGTGGTCGGGGAGCTTGAGGCTCTTTTCCAGCGTTTCGGGCAGAAAGTGGACATATCCCACCGAGACGCTGCGCCGCCGGGACAGCTTGCGCAGGGCGTAGAACTCGGGGTTGATGGTATGGTAGTGCATGATGTCACAAATGGCGTTTTTGTTTTCATAGCAGAGGAACTCATCGGACAGTTCCTCCTTGACCAGTTTGACCTGCTCCTGATACGCCGACAGGACTCCCTGCCCCTTGACGCTGTCCGCCCGGGACAGCATATTGATGGTGATCATAGGCTCATTTCCTTTCTGCCTGACTCGCTCAACTGTACCAGCTTCTATAATACAGTTTCATTATACGGAACTTTTTCCCGGAATACAAGGAAATTTTCCAACCTCTTACAAAAATATACACACCCGCCATTTCGATGACACAGTTCGGCAATATTTCCGGAGAAATTGAAGTTTTGCAAATCTTTTTGCAAAAATCTATTGACATCTCTTTCTGGATATGTTATTATCATAAGGCTGAATCAAGCATCTGCGCCAATAGCTCAGCTGGATAGAGTGACTGGCTACGAACCAGTAGGTCGGGGGTTCGAGTCCCTCTTGGCGCACCAGATTAGAAGGCATGACTGTGGGTCGTGCCTTTTTTTCATTTTCTGCACCCATCTATAAAAAGACTCCCGGAACAGTACCGCCGCCGTTCCGGGAGTCTTTTTGTTGTATCGGTTCCGATCAGGAGAGGACGCCGTCCTTGGCGCGCATCCGGGCCACGACCCCGGTGAGCACCATGCACAGCGACATGATCCCCACCAGCATCAGGAAGTAGGGACGGAAGCTGCCGGTGCGGTCGAACATGATGCCCACCACTGGCGAAGCAGCCGCCGCCACAATGCTGCCGATGCTCATCAGCGGGCCCTGGTACTTTTTAAGTCCCTCGTAGCCGTAGGCAGCCAGCGCCATCCGGTTGACACCGATGTTCACCAGAGCGTACATCATGCCGTAGCAGAGGGTGCCGATGCCCAGGCTCACCGCCGAACCGGGGAACAGGATAAAGAGCAGGACACCCACCATCACCAGCCCCTGGAACAGGAAAGTGGCCTTCCAGGTGCCGATGTGGTCGCTGAGGTAACCGTACACCAGTTTGGAGGTGATGTTGCCGAACATCAGCACCGACGAGAGCGCCGCGCCAAAGGCCGGGCTGAAGCCGTTGCTCTGGGCGAACATGCTCAGGTAGGAGACGAACAGCAGCACGGTTCTAGGGCCTGCCACCACAATTCCCAGCAGTACGCTCATCACCAGCAGCCGCTTGGCCGAAGGCTTGGTGCCGCCGGTCTTTACCTCCTGGCCGGCCGGGATGGGATCCCCTTCCGGAATGGGCTTGCGGAACATGAGAACGATGCCAGTGCCCGAAATCAGCACGGCGATCGCCAACAGGATCAGCACGCCGTTCTGCAGCGAAAAGCGCTCCAGCAGAGCCGAGGCCACCGGGTTGCCGATCATGCCGCCCACACCGGCCGAAGCCGCCGAAATGCCGATGACTGTTCCGGCATTCTCCCGGATCCACTGGTTGATCACATAAGCGGTGATGATCGAAATGGTCGAGGTGGCAAAGCTGAGCAGCGCAAAAGACGCAAAGAAAAGCGGTGTATCTGCGAAGCAGGCCAGCAGGAACACACCCAGGGCACCAGAGCTGAGCATCCCGATGAAGTACCACTTCTTCCGGGACTGGCTGAGCCGGAAGATCATGCTTCCAAACAGGACGGTGCCCAGCACGGCCGCCACATAGCCCATAGTGGTGTAAAGCGAGATCCGGGTCATGGGGAAATCATACTGTGCCCGGACAGCAGCCAGCACGGTGGACTGGCTGTTGTACAAAAATCCGCCCAGGCCCATATAGTACAGGCTGGCCCCGAGCAACGCGAGTTTCTGGTCTTTGTTCAGTTGATTCATAGTCCTCTTCCTCCTCAATATGTTTATTATATTGGATTCGACTGGAAATTACAATGGAGTAAATATTTCTTATAAATCACAAGATACCATGAGTTGT
>CAKWRB010000182.1 GCA_934845495.1 uncultured bacterium | reverse complement strand
ACATCGCCACCCTGCCAATCCAAGATCTGGATGTCCCCCTTTCGGGCGGTATTGTCCCGATCCTTACCATTGTCTGCTTCGAGGTGTTCCTCTCGGGGCTTACCATGCGCAGCCGCACCGCCCGCCGGTTGTTCTGCGGCGGACCCAAAATGGTGATCCGGGATGGCCAGATCATGCAGAAGGAGCTGCGGAACCTGCGTTTTTCGGTGGAGGATCTCATCGAACAGCTGCGGGCTGCCGGGTACTTTGACCCCAGCGAGGTGCTGTTTGCCGTGGTGGAAACCACCGGCTCCCTATCGGTCTATCCCCGGTTTTCCGCCCGGCCCGCCACCGGGGGCGACCTGGGAATGCAGAAGGACGACTACATCGATGCTCCGCCGGCAGTGATCATCGATCAGGGAAAAATTCTGCCTGCTTCGCTGGACTACTGCGGGGTCTCCCCGGTCTGGCTCCGAAAGGTGCTGGAACAGGAGGGAATTGCCCAGGGGGATATCTTCCTGATGACCTGTGACCGGCGCCGCCAATACCACATTGTAAAGAGGGATCGAGCATGAAACGGTTTATCATCTGCAGCCTGCTGATCATCGGCCTGCTCTGGGCCGGGAACTGGAGCTTCGGACGGCTGACTGAGGTAAAGGAACAGGTGCTGGCAGAAATCGATGGGATCAGCCAGTTGGTGGAACAGGGAGATCTGCAAACCGCCTGGGAGCGCGCCGCCGCCCTGGAACAGGAGTGGGAGAAAAAAGAACACAGCATCCTGGCCTTCGTCCGCCACGGAGATCTGGACCAGGTTACCCTGTCCATTTCCAAGCTGCCGGGTTACCTGCGCTACGGGGAGGTTTCCGCCTATGCCGCCGAAGCCAACACCGTGCGCCGCATGATGATCCACATCTGGGAGTCGGAGCAGTTTGTACTCACCAACATTGCATAACCTGTAAAAACACAGCCGCCCTTTTCAGCAAAGGACGGCTGTGTTTCTTTCACAAATCAGTTTTCATGGGAATTCCGGAGTTTTTCCAGTTCCTCCAGGAACGAATCGATATCCCGGAAGCGCCGATAGACCGAGGCAAAGCGGACATAGGCCACCTCATCCACCTCCCGCAGAGCGGCAAGGGCCAACTCTCCGATGGTTTCGGAGGTGACTTCCCTCTGCATGGAATTCTGCAATTCCGTTTCGATGTCAGTCACCAGTTTTTCCAGCTTTTCCAGCGGAACCGGGCGCTTTTCGCAGGCGCGCAGCAGACCGCGCAGCAGCTTCTCCCGGTCGAAGGGCTCCTGGATCCCATTCTTCTTGATGACAAAGATGGGAACTGTCTCCACCACTTCATAGGTGGTAAAGCGCTTCTGGCAGCGCAGGCATTCCCGGCGGCGCCGGATGCGCTCACTGTCGTCGGTGGGACGGGAGTCCACAACCTTGCTTTCAGTATATCCGCAAAAAGGACATTTCATAGTCTGCCTTCCTATTCTTCCCCATGGATCTCGATATTTCTGTCTGGAGTCTTTACAGAAAAAGTATATCACAGGGCGGAAAACTGTACAACTGTTTCATGAAAATTTTCCCTTTCAGGACAGCAGATCGTCGATCAGATCCTGCAAATGGATCCAGGCAACCCCGGTCCGCTGCAGGCGATAAGCCAGCTGAAGCAGTGCGCCCTCGTCCGCGGTCAGGTCCGGCCAGCTGGCCTCCCGTTCCGGATCCCATACCCGCAGGCCGCTCCACCCGGTTCCGGGCAGACGGGTCACCTCTGCAGCCAGCTGTCCGGATCTGGTATTCTGCATTTTGATGCACCTCCCTCTCTCCCCTTCATTATACCGGCTTCTTCCGATGGTTTACAGCTGTAAAACCTGCCAGAGCCGCTCCCAGTGATTGTCGGTTCCGCTTCCGGCATTTTCCGCCTCTGCCAAACCATGGCTTTGCAGCGCAGGCCGATCCCCCAAAAACAGCCGTCTCCTACTGAAAAAAGTCGGAAAAGGTTTGCAAATACCCTGTAACATGTGTTACAATCAGAGGAGAATTTTCAGCGCCGAAAGGAGAACCTATGGAACGATTTGCCATTGTTGTGGATTCCAGCGCCGACCTGACCCAGAAGCAGTACGACGCGATGCATATAGACGGTTTTATTCCCCTGAGCTTTTCCATTGACGGAAAAGAATACTTTGCCTACCCGGATGAGCGGGAGCTGACTGCCGAGGAGCTCTACGCCACCCTGCGCAACACCAAGGCGGCGGTGGGGACTTCCCAGCCCAACCCCGGCCTCATCGAAGAGGTGCTGGAGGAGCAGCTGCGCCAGGGAAAAGATGTGCTGTACATCGCCTTCACCTCCGGGCTGAGCGGCACCTGTTCCTCGGCCCAGCTGATTGCTGAAGAGCTGAAGGAACGCTACCCCGACCGCAAGGTCTTTGTAGTGGATACTCTGTGCGCCTGCTGTGGTGTGGCAGCCCTGATCGAACCGTTGGCCAAAATGCGGGAGGGCGGCTGCTCCATTGAGGATGCCCGTGACTGGCTGGAAAACAACAAGCTGCGTGTTTGCCATTGGGTTTCGGTGGATGACCTGGGACACCTGTACCGGGGCGGACGGCTTTCCGCTGCCGGCGCCGTTGTCGGTACCGCACTGGGTATCAAGCCCATCATCGACCGGAACAGTGAAGGAAAACTGATCACCCATGAGAAGGTGCGCGGAAAGGCCAATGTCTATACCGCTCTGGCCCGCCACCTGGAGGAAGCGGACAACCTGGATGTGGTGTACATCACCCATGCCGGTGCCCCGGAAGAGGCAAAAAAACTGGCAGAGATCATCCGGAAGAACTATAAGGTGGGAGAGATCCGGTACAGTTCCATTGGAC
>CAKWRB010000181.1 GCA_934845495.1 uncultured bacterium | reverse complement strand
AAATTTTGCGCCAGTGCGGCCTCAAGCTGCCCAAGCACACCTTCTATGTGGATAACATCGTTGCCTATCAGCCCCTTCCCTATGTAAAAAAGCTCTGCTATCTGGATCTGGACCTCTATCACTACTTCATCGGCCGGGACGACCAGTCGGTCAATGAAACAGTGATGATGAACCGGATCGACCAGCAGCTCAAGGTCACCAAGATCATCATGGACAGTGTGGATCTCTCCACTGTGAAAAGCCGCAAGCTGGAACGGTATATGGAGCGCTTTCTCTCCATCATTCTGGCAGTATCTTCCATTCATCTGCTGATGATCGGCGACTCCCTTGCCTTGAAGAAGCGCCGGGCCATGTGGCGGTACCTGGAGAAGAAGGACCCCGCCCTCTACCACCGGATGCGTCTGTCGGTGGGCGGTATGACCTATCTGCCCTCCAAGTTCGGCAATCAGCTCTCGCTGGCCGGTTACCGGGTCGCCAAGAAGATCGTAAAATTCCAGTAAACCCAAGGAGGAACCCCGTTATGCAACAATCCCCTGCTGCCTGCCAGGCTGTGGTGGTCGGCGCCGGATTTGCCGGTGCTGTCACTGCCCGGGAACTGGCTGACCACGGATATCAGGTACGGATTTTGGAGCGCCGTGCCCAGATCGGCGGCAATATGTACGACTACTCCCGGGACGGTATTCTGACTCACCTCTATGGGCCGCACATTTTCCACACCGGCAACCAGAAGGTCTTTGACTACCTCTCCCGGTTTACATGCTGGATCGCCTATGAGCATCGGGTGTTGGGCCGGATCCAGGGCAAATATGTGCCGATTCCCTTCAACTTCCGTTCAATGGACGAACTGTTCCCAGCTCAGGAAGCGGCGATGCTCCGGGAAAAGCTCCTGGCGGCTTATCCCGGACAGGACCGTGTTTCGATCCTGGAGCTGGTACACAGCACCGACCCGGACATTGCCCGGCTGGGTGAATTTGTCTTTGAGAATGTATTTGTTCACTACACCGCCAAGCAGTGGGGAATGCCGGTGGAGCAGGTGGATACTTCGGTCATCAATCGGGTCCCGGTGGTACTGGGATACGACGACCGCTACTTCCGCGACCCCATCCAGATGATGCCGGAACAGGGCTTCACTCCGCTCTTTGAGGCAATGCTGCACCACGAGAACATCACAGTGGAGCTGAACACCGACGCCCGCGCCCGACTGATCCTCACCGAGGACGGAAAAATCCTGCTGGATGGCGAAGAATTCACCGGCCCGGTGATCTACACCGGTGCGCCGGATGAGCTGCTGGACTGCCGTCTGGGGGCCCTTCCCTACCGGTCGCTGCGGCTGGACTTTGAGACAGTGGAGACGGACAGCTTCCAGCCTGCCAGCGTGGTGAACTACCCCAACGAGGAAGATTTCACCCGCATCACCGAATTCAAGAAGCTCACCGGACAAGAGCTCTCTGGTCGGACAGTGATCCTGCGGGAATACCCGGCTAAGTACCAGCCGAACACCGGCATGGAGGCTTACTACCCCATCGACTCGGAGGAGAGCCATGCCCTGTACCGCCGGTACCGGGAGGAGTTTTCCCGCTACAAAAACCTCCACTTCTGCGGACGGCTGGCGGAGTACCGCTACTACAACATGGATGCCGCTGTGGAGGCTGCCCTGCGGCTCAGCGCAGAGCTTGTAAAGTAATATCCGCATAGGAGGAACTTCCATGGATCCCACCGAACACAACGAGATAGAAAATAAGGAATTGAAGGAACACTTGGGCAACGCTGCCCTGCAGATGCTGGCCGAGGGCACAGATTACAAGACACTCGACGGCACCTGCTGCCAGTTCGGCTATCTGTTCCTCATTGACGGCCACGGCCTTGAGGCGCTCTTCAAGGTGGAGACTGACCTGGGCACTGCATACTTCGCTGCCCAGGGGGACCGGCTCCTCCGTCTGTCCATCAATGAGGCGCTCTTTAAGAACCTCACTTCGGCCTTTCTAGAACTCCATGCCTGATTCGGAATCTCATCGCAGACAGCTCCTGACTCGGGCTGTCTGTTTTTCCATCCCCCGTCCGATGACAGAGGGAACCCATTGAAAACCCTAACACAGGAAAAAAGGCAGAGGAGCGATTCCTCTGCCTTTTTTCTGTATTGCTTTTTACTTTTTCCGTGCCAGAACTGTCTTGGCCTTTTCCACAATGTTGGCAGCTGTCAAACCGAACCGCTCCTTGAGATAGGCCTCGTCGCCCACCTCGCCGAACTGGTCCTTGACGCCAACCATCTCCATAGGAACCGGGGTGTTCTGCACCAGTACTTCGGCAACTGCACTGCCCAGGCCGTTGATGACGCTGTGATTTTCACAGGTGACGATGGCGCCGGTCTCGGCAGCAGCCTGCTTGATGAGCTCTGCATCAATGGGCTTGATGGTGAACATATCGATCACACGGGCGGAGATCCCCTCCACAGCCAGCTGTTCGGCTGCAGCCAGTGCCTCACTGACCATGATGCCGGCGGCGATCAGGGTGACATCGCTGCCCTCCCGGACAGTGATTCCCTTACCAATGGTGAAGGTAGTGCCCTCCTCGTAGACCTTGATGGCGGTCTTACGCTTGAGGCGGATATAGTGCAGGCCGCGCTTTTCCGAGAGATCCCGGACAATGCTGCGCAGCATGGTGGTATCGGTGGGCTCCACGATCACAGCGGTGGGGATATTGCGCATGATGCCCACATCTTCAAAAGGCATCTGGGTACCGCCGTTGTACAGAGCTGTGATGCCAGGGTCAGAACCGATGACATTGACGGTGTTGCGTCCATAGGCCACCGACAGGAAGAGCTGGTCAAAGCAGCGGCGGGTGGCAAAGGGACCAAAGGAGTGTACAAAGGGTGTCTTGCCGGTGGCAGACA
>CAKWRB010000180.1 GCA_934845495.1 uncultured bacterium | reverse complement strand
TCATCATCCTGTCCCGGGAGTTCCTGGTGACTTCCATCCGTCTGGTGGCAGCACCCAAGGGTCGTGTGATCCCGGCCGATAAGTGGGGCAAGTCCAAGACTATCTGCCAGATGGTCTGGATCAGTTCGCTGCTGCTGATCCAGTGGGCCCTCTCGATGGGCATCCAGGGCAGCTGGATGGTCCTGCTCAACCAGGTACTCATGTCGCTGACCACCGTGCTCACTGTATTTTCCGGCGGCAATTACCTCATCAAGAACATCGACCTGCTCAAGGGCTGATTCCCTGCGGCGGTTCGACCGGCTCTGTCCTCTCCGGGCAGGGCCGGTTTTTCCATGATTTACTTGCCAGGTGGATTGTGATAGAATGTTAGAAGATTTTGCCCCGGAATGGGGAGAAGGGGTGTTACCTTGGATCAGGCAGTCAGACAGAGGGTGGAGCTGCTCCACAGCAGAGACCGACATGAGGAAATTGTACGGTTGCTGGAGCAATTGGAGCAGCCCGATGCAGAAAGTAGCTCGCTGCTGGCACGGGCTTACAACAATCTGGGGCGGTACAAGGACGCAGTACGCCTGCTGCTTGCCGCTCCGCAGAGTGAGGACCCGATGTGGCACTTCCGGTTGGGGTACGCCTGGTTTTATCAGGAGTGCTATCAGGAGGCCCTGCAGGAGTTTGAGGAGACGCTGCAGCTGCTGCCCGGCGATGAAGATGCCATGCTCTTTGCCGGCTGGTGCCGCCAGGAGCTGGAGGCAGCCCGGGAGCGGGAAACCGCTCCGCCGGCGCAGATCGTCTACACCGAGGCGGAGTGTGAAGCGGTCCTGGCACACCTCGACACCTGGTTTGGCAAGGTGGACGATGTGATCTTCGGTGACGAATCCCAGAGGCTTCAGGTGGATCTGGCAGTGATTCCGCCCTCCGCTGAGCACGATTGCTACCTGCTCTGTACCGTTGGAATGGGAGCGCGGTGCATGGCAGTTCCGGCGGAGCGGGTGGAGACAGACCCCGATCGGGCCGAGCTGATGATCGCCCTGCCCTCCTGGTGGAAGTTCGATGCCGAAGAGGAGGGCTGGAGCTGGCCGCTGCGCTGGCTGAAGATCCTGACTCGCCTGCCCTGGATCCAGAACACCTGGCTGGGCTGGGGGGATACCGTGCCCGCAGTCTCAGCACAGCACACACCTGGGCCGGGAATGGCCGGAGTTCTGCTGGTGCATCCCAGCGCCTATGGTTCAGAGAGCTTTCACTGTGTGCTGCCGGGTGGGGAGAAGGTGGCCTTTTACCAGATCGTTCCGCTCTATCCCGATGAGCTGGACTTCAAGCTCCGCAACGGCGCCGAGGCCCTGCTGCGGTATATGCAGGAGGATGCACTGGAGGTGGTGGACCCTGTTCGGGAAAGCGCCTGCCGCTATGTCTCGGTCCGGGATTTTGCTATCCCCAGCTCGGAGATCCGCCCCATGCTCCGAAACTGGCGGGGCCCCTCCGGCTGCATCGCCACCGACCGCATCCTGGTGGATGGATGCCGGGTGGGCTATATGTATCGGGAGGCACCGGATTATGAGGAGGACAGCGGCTGGCGGTTCCTGGCCGGAGACGAGAGCGACCTGTATCTTGCCGAGCCGCAGAATTCGGATGTCTACGACCTCAACACCATCTGCAACTACGATACCGACATTATGCCGTTTTTGAGCTACCCGGCCGGTTCCGCCTTCGAGCGGGATCTGGATGGGCATTTTATCCTGCTGGACGATTAACGCTGTGTGTCTTTTGTCACAAAGCAGCAGCGAACCGGTTGACAAATCCGGGAAAAGTGCATACAATAAGAGATAAAGATTCCATAAACAAATGCGTAACGGGACCCAGTAGTTCCCGATACCGGCGACAGAGAGGCGGCTTCATCGGCTGAAAGAGCTGCCAGCCACAGGATCGGGCGATGAATTGCACCCGCCAGCACAGATCGGGAACCCGGTTGCCGTAGGCAGCTGTCAGTATCGGAATGCGTCTGCCTGCGTTAAAGGCCAACGAGTGACAAACAGGAGTGGAACCGCGGTCGTAGATCGCCTCCGGTGGAGCAAACGCTTTGCCGGAGGCTTTTTGTTTTTCCGGCAGGGCACAGAGAACTGTTTGAGAGGAGAAAATCAATATGAGAATCTACAATACCCTGTCCCGTCAGAAGGAAGAATTTGTGCCATTGGAGCCGGGTAAGGTCCGCATCTATGCCTGCGGCCCCACAGTCTATAACTTTATCCACATCGGCAACGCCCGCCCGATCTGTGTATTCGATGTGCTGCGCCGCTATCTGGAATACCGCGGCTACGATGTCACTTTCGTGCAGAACTTCACCGACATCGATGACAAGCTCATCAAGAAGGCCAACGAAGAGGGAATCACCGTTGCTGAAGTGGCCGAGCGCTACATCGCCGAATACAAGAAGGATGCCGAAGGCCTGGGTGTTCGCCCTGCCACCGTGCATCCCCGTGCCACCGAAGTCGTGGATAAGATCATCGAGATCGTCTCTCACCTGGTGGAAAAGGGTTATGCCTACGAATCGAACGGCGATGTGTACTTCCGGGTACACAAGTTCGAGGACTATGGCAAGCTCTCCCACATGCCCATTGAAGATCTGGAGGCCGGCAGCCGTGTCGATGTCAGCGAACTCAAGGAGGATCCGCTGGACTTTGCACTGTGGAAGGCAGCCAAGCCGGGTGAACCCTACTGGGAGTCCCCCTGGGGCCAGGGCCGTCCGGGCTGGCACATTGAGTGCACCGCGATGATCCAGAAGCACCTGGGCGAAACCATCGACATCCACTGCGGCGGCCAGGATCTCACCTTCCCGCACCACGAAGACGAGATCGCCCAGGGCGAGTGCTGCACCGGCAAGCCCTACGCCCGCTACTGGATGC
>CAKWRB010000179.1 GCA_934845495.1 uncultured bacterium | reverse complement strand
CCCTGTCCCTGCTCCTGGTCATCTGCATGATGGCCTCCTTCGCTGGCTGTATCCCCGGCGAGGAAGATCCCACCGAACCCAGCACAATCGAAACCACCGGTCCTACCGAAAGTACCGCTGGGCCCACAGATGGCACGACCTCACCCACCGACAACACGGATGCAACCACCTCCCCCACGGAGGAAAACCAGGCACCTACCGAACCTACAGAAGCAGAAACCGAGCCTCCTGCAACGGAAGCACCCAACACAGATCCCACCTTCGCCACCGAAGTTCCGACAGAATCTCCTGTTGAAACCTTTGTGGATGTTGTGGAAACCGTATATGCCATCTCCACGGTCAATGTCCGATCCGGCCCCAGCACCGACGATATGATCGTTGGCTCTCTGAACTACGGCGAATCCGTACAACGGACTGGCATCGGCAACAAGGGCTGGAGCCGGGTAGACTACAACGGCGAAGAAGCCTATGTCTATGCATCCTACCTCTCCACCACCAATCCCGCCCAGGACACCAGCGGCTACCCCAAAACCTACAGCGATTCCACCTGTGACATCACCATCACCAAGGAATGGTATGAAGATGCCTGGTGCTACATCGCTCACCTCCAGTTCACCGACTACACCCGGTTCGGCACTTCCTGTGCCAATGGCGAGTACGACAACGGCTACGAAACCACATCCCATGCAGCCAGCAGACTGGATGCTATCTTCGCTGTGAACGGATGCTACTCCGCTCCCTACCTGAACTACACTGTAGTCAGAAGCGGCGATCTCTGCGACGGCTCCGGCAAGAATCTGTGGTGTCCCGCTGTCTATAGCAATCAGAACGGTCTGCTGCAGAGTGCGTGGGAATCTGGCGGTACTGAAGGTATCGCAGGTGCGAACATCGACTCCCTGGTAGAAAGCGGCTTGGTGACTGACACCTTCTGCTTCGGTCCTCCCATCCTGGTAAATGGCTCTGTCACCGCAGGATCGGATGGCAGCCGCGCACAGAGAACCTTCATCGGTACCAACGGCAATCCCGGTGACATCTGGATCGTTGTCTCCGAAGGTAGAAATGCTGACGGCGAATCCGCTGGTCTGACCTACAGCCAGTGTGCAAGACTGCTTGGTGAAAAAGGCTGCATCTTCGGTGTACCTCTGGACGGCGGTGGATCTTCCGCCATGGTGTTCCAGGGCAAAGTCCTGAACAGCGCCAAGGCAGGCCAGCGGTCTGTGGTAGACTTCGTCTACTTCAAGTGAGGTGCCGCCCATGATTAAAATGACAATCCACCACGGAGAGGAAGTCCAGCAGAGAGATCTGCCCTGCGACTTCCTCTCTTTGCGTATGAGCCTGTATCAGATGAACATGATGCTGGCTCCCAACGAAGTATCTGTCCGGGATGTGCAGGCTGAGTTCACCAGCACAGACCCCATCGGGCAGAAGCTCATCAGCCTGATCCGCCCCGGCGACCTGCTGTCGGATGTGGATGTAGCAATCCACCAGCTCAAGGCTGCTCCCCAGGCAATCCAGGAAGCCATGCGGCAGCGCCTCTTGGATGGAGCCTTTGAAACCATCGAGGATATCCATATCGGCCGGGATCAGCTTCTGGAAGAAAAGTGCGGTTTCCGCCAGCTCTACTATTTCCCGCTGGCCTGCTCCACAGAGGATGAGGACGGTGAACTCTTTGAAAATGATTCCGTCGATCTCACCCTCTACTC
This sequence comes from uncultured bacterium, assembly GCA_934845495.1. Lineage (GTDB taxonomy): Bacteria > Bacillota > Clostridia > Oscillospirales > Ruminococcaceae > Avimicrobium. The sequence goes on along the minus strand of CAKWRB010000179.1, from coordinate 1,300 downwards.
CGAGGATATCCAGGATGCCATCGAAAGGGACCAGGCTCGTGACATCGACACCATGGCGATGTTCTTCTGGACGCACGATCAGAAAGTCAACGATGCCATTCGAGCCAAGCTCCTGACCTGCGACTGGGGTATTGAGGAAATCGGCGGCAAGCTCTACGGCCGTGTTGAAGTTACCGCCGCGGAGCCATTCACCCCTGTAGAGGATCGTGCGATGAAAGATTGGATCAGCGGCCAGAACTCCGACGGTTTGGGCGAGGGGTTCGAACAGCGTCCCATCGAAACCGTAGACGGTTCTATCTATGTCCACTTCTGGAACTCCGGCGACGAATACTTCATCGTTAATGCCGACGAGATTCAAAAGCAGCTCCACCCACAAACAGCATCTCAGGAACAGCCCCAGAACGAGCATCCCACCCTCTATGGTGTAGGCGGCGGTAAAACCGCAGAGCTGTACAGTGTCCGGGAAGTTGCCCAGTTCATCTACGAAAAGGGTCTGCACAGCGATGTCCTCATCACCAGAGAGGACGGTACTCCTTTCATCACCACCTTCGGCTTCTTCATCGATAAGATCGCTGATATGGAATACCGTGAGGAACTGCTGAAAGAGCTGGTACCGCTTCAGATGGGTGAACAGGACGGCGGCATGGGCGGTATGTCCATGTGAAGGAGGAACCATGGGAACTAGAAGTCTCATTGCGAAGCAGACAGGCCCGGATACCTACCGTGCAATCTTCTGCCAATTAGATGGTCATCTGGAAAGCCAGGGTGCCACGTTGCTGGAACACTTCAACACCCCGGATCAGGTGGATAAGCTCCTCGCTCTGGGGGACCTGTATCTCCTGCATCCCACCTTGGAGCCTGACCCTGCATTGCCCCATAACTTTGAAAGTCGACAGCAGGATGTAACCATTGCGTTCCACCGGGACTGGGGCACGGACGGTATGGAAGCCAAAGACTACACGCTGGAAGCTCTGGACAGTTCTGACGAGCTCATCGAATTCATCTACATCTTCAACCAGGATAGTGAATGGAAGTATTTCCAGGGCTGTTATTTGGATGAAGGATTGCGGGATGTAAGAGAGGATCTGGAACTGCTGGATCAGGGTGTGGATATAATCAAACCACCTCCCTTTGATTTGGACGATCTGTTCGACCCGGATGATTTGGAAGAAGCCCCGCTGTCCGGAATGAGTATGGGCTGACTGCAACAAATCCGTAAACTAAAACCGAAAATCTATCAGAATGGAGGAAATGTATGACAAGAGAAGAACAACGAAGGGCGGCAATGACCAGCCTGAAC
>CAKWRB010000178.1 GCA_934845495.1 uncultured bacterium | reverse complement strand
GGCGATACCTCTGCCATCGATAACTCCCGCAAGGTGATCGAGGAGGGGGATATCCTGGGTATCTTCCCGGAGGGACACCGCTCCAAGGACGGCGAGCCGCTGCGCCCCAAGTCGGGTGTGGCCCTGGTGGCCCGGCTGACCGAGGCCCCGGTACTGCCCTGTTCGGTATACTGGGAGGGCAAGCTGGGCTTCCGCAAGAAGATCGTGGTGCGCTACGGCGAGGTGATCCCCTACGAGGCCATGGGGCTCACCGAGTCCTCTACGGCCCGGGATCTGCGCAGCGCCACACAGCTTTTGTTTGGTAAAGTGCTGGAATGCATTGAGGAGAGCAAGCATGGGTATTGAGGTGGCAAAAACGGCCGGCTTCTGCTTTGGCGTGAACCGGGCAGTTCAAATGGTCTATGATCTCATCGATGCCGGGGAGTCCATCTGCACCCTTGGCCCGATCATCCACAATCCCCAGCTGGTGGAGGAGCTGGCGGAAAAGGGAGTGGAGGCAGTTGCTTCTCCCCGGGAGGCTGCCGGACGCAAGGTAGTGATCCGCTCCCACGGGGTGGCCCAGAGCGTCTATGATGAAATCGCTGCCCTGGGGCTTTCCTGTGTGGATGCCACCTGCCCCTTTGTTGCCAAGATCCACCAGATCGTAGCACAGGATCATGGCCCGGATGGGCTGGTGATCATCGCCGGAGATGTGGCCCATCCCGAGGTGCAGGCCATTTATGGCCACTGCAAAGGGGAGTATGTGGTGGTCGCAAACGCTGCAGAACTGGCGGATTTTATGGAAAATCACCCAAATTTACCTAAAAAAAGGGTGGTTTTGGTGGCGCAAACTACGCTCAATGTAAAAGAATGGGCAAACATCGTAAAAAGCCTAAAAAAAGTGTGTACAAACGCCGATATTTTTGATACAATATGTAGTGCGACGATGCATAGGCAGCAGGAGGCCGAGAGCCTCGCAGCCAAAGTGGACCGCATGATTGTGGTCGGCGGGCGTCACAGCTCCAATACGGGCAAACTCTTCGACATCTGTTCCAGGCACTGTCCCACCGTCTGGGTGGAGACAGCGGCGGAACTGCGTGCGGAAGATTTTGCCGGTGTGGATACTCTCGGCATTACGGCAGGAGCCTCAACTCCCGCCCGCATAATTAAGGAGGTACAAAAAACCATGAGTGACATTCTGACTGATGATCTCAGCTTTGAGGAAATGCTCAATCTTTCCTTCAAAAGTACATATACAGGGGAGAAGGTAACCGGCGTCGTTACAAGCGTTGCACCGAACGAAGTAGCTGTCGATATCGGCACTAAGCATGCCGGCTACATTCCGCTGGCCGAGCTGACAGACGATCCGGCTGCCAAGGCCACCGACCTGGTACAGAAGGGCGACAAGCTGGAACTGATCGTTCTGCGTGTCAACGATGTGGAAGGCACTGTAATGCTTTCCAAGAAGCGTCTCGATGCCATTGCCGGCTTCGAGAAGATTGCTGAGGCCTGCGAGAGCGGCGAGATCCTGGAAGGCGTTGTAACCGAAGTGGTTCGCGGCGGCGTTCTGGTTCTCACCAACGGTGTGAAGGTATTCATCCCCGCTTCTCAGGCTACCCGTTCCAGAAACGACAACCTCGAGGATCTGCTCAAGCAGCCCGTTCGTTTCAAGATCCTGGAATACAACCGCCAGAGAAGAAGAGCTGTTGGCTCCATCCGTGCTGTTCTCAAGGATGAGAAGAAGGCCCTGGAGAACAAGTTCTGGGAGAGCGTTGAGGTTGGCCAGGTATACAACGGTAAGGTGAAGAGCCTGACCGATTACGGCGCCTTTGTTGATCTGGGCGGCGTGGATGGTATGATCCACATCTCCGAGCTGTCCTGGAGCAAGATCAAGCATCCCTCTCAGGTTGTCAGCGTTGGCGACGAAGTAGAGGTTTATGTGAAGGATATCGACCCTGAGAAGAAGAAGATCTCTCTGGGCTACAAGAAGGCTGAGGACAATCCGTGGGAGATCCTCAAGAACAACTACGAGGTTGGCTCGGTTGTTGAGGCCAAGATCGTTTCCCTCACTCAGTTCGGTGCTTTTGCTCAGATCATTCCCGGTGTTGACGGTCTGATCCACATCAGCCAGATCTCCAACGAGCGCATCAACAAACCCTCCGATGTTCTGAAGACTGGCGATGTTGTCAAGGTGAAGATCACCGAGATCGACTTCGACAAGAAGCGCATCAGCCTGTCCATCAAGGCTCTGCTGAACGACGAGGCTGAGGAGGCTGCTGACGCTGAATAAGCGCCTGCCGCTCTGAAACTCTGATATGAATCAAAACGGAACAGTGTAAGCCGCTTTCGGCCGGGCTGTTCCGTTTTTTTGTATTTTTCAGAAATTTCTGGCAGGAAAATCCTCTTTTTTCTGCACTGTTATATTGCAGTTTTCGGTTCAATCTCCTATACTTTTAATGTTATCCTGTCCGGAATGAGGCATAATGCAGCTGCTCCTGCGAAAAATAAACTTGACCCACTTTGTGGTCAGACCAAGTTTGGAAAGTCAAAGGAGCATCAGAATGAAAAAAAGATATGCAGCATTGCTTCTCACAGCGGTTCTGGCCCCGTCTCTGACGGCCTGCAGCTGGCAAAAGGCGCCCGATGCCCGGGAGCCTTCTGCCTCATCAGGCTCTGGCGTGGAGCGTTCCATGCCCATGGAAGGGGACCGGCTTCTGGAGGATCGTTCCCTTCAGGCAATCATTGAGGATATCCAGGCCCAGTTTGAAACTGGCGGGATCTATCGTCCGGCCCGTGTAACCGAATCGGTCCTGCGGGATCGCTATGGCCTTGCAGACGACCAGGTGGAGGATTATTACGGATACTATTCCACAGCGGATGGGTATGCCGATAATCTGCTGGCAGTCAAGGCCAGAGCCGGGCAGATCGATGCGGTAAAGCGGGCGCTGGAAATGTATCGGGAGGACCTGATGGCTGCCATGGAAAAGAACGGGATCGGCTATGCCTACGACCGCGCCAGGAATATGC
>CAKWRB010000177.1:2434-3006 GCA_934845495.1 uncultured bacterium | reverse complement strand
AAAAACTGCTCGAGCTACTGGAACAGGCTCTAAAGTGTGAACAGGTTGCCACCATCACGATCACAATAAAGCCAAACCAGAAGCCCAAGCAGTAAGGTCGAAGGACGGCGGGAAAATCCCGCCCGCCGTTCCCTCTTATTATAACCACCAAACCACGGCGAAGTCAAGCGGGAGGCATGAGCATGGACATCTCGATCAAAATCAGCTATAAAAACGAGGGGCTGCAAAAGCTCCGCAAGGCGGCCGGCCTGTCACAGTCTCAGCTCGCCAACAAGGCGGGGATCCGTGTGCAGGTGCTCCAACAGTACGAGCAGGGCGTCCGGGATCTGAGCGGCGCCAAGCTGGCGACACTCCTCAAGCTGTGCAACGCGCTGGAGTGCAGGCTGGCCGACATCGTAACGGACGAGGAGACGCTGGAGCTCCTGAAGGCATACGACAACCACTGAGCACCGAGGGGCGGCCATAGAGCCGCCCCTCTTTTTCTATTTTACGGAGGGACACACCATGGGGAAACACTTCAGCCATCTGACGCCGACGCAGCGTACGCAGATCGACGCCGTCGTGCGGGCCGG
>CAKWRB010000177.1:294-2424 GCA_934845495.1 uncultured bacterium | reverse complement strand
GCCGGCATGAAGGTCGTGGACATAGCCAAGGAGATCGGCGTCCACTATACCACCATATACAGGGAGCTGAAGCGGTGCACCTATGAGCACCTCAACAGCGACTACACCACAGAGATCCGATACAACCCGGACGGAGCACAGGCCCGGTATGAGGCCAACCTGCGAGCAAAGGGCCCCGACCTGAAGATCGGGAGCGACTACGAGCTGGCCGACTACCTGATCGAGAAGATCCGGGACGAGAAGTACAGCCCCGAGGCGGCTATCGGAGAGGCCGAGGTCTGCGGCTGGCCCTTCCGGGTTCATATCTGCGCGAGCACGGCCTACAACTACATCAGGGCAGAGATCTTCGGCGACGATCTGACCGTGGAGATGCTGCCGCAGCACGGCAAGCGCCGCCGGAAGCCAGAGCGGCCCGAGGGCAGCATCCCCCGCAAGCCGGCCGGCAAGAGCATAGAAAAGCGCCCGGAGATCGTGAACACGCGCACGACCTTCGGGCACTGGGAGATGGACAGCCTCGAGAGCGGCAAGGGCTTCAAGCGGACGTGGCTCATGCTCACCGAGCGCAAGACCCGCCGGGAGATCATCGTCCCCATGAAGGACAAGACAAGCGAGAGCGTCGTCCGGGCTCTCAACGGCATCGAGCGCAAACTGGGCTCCCTATTCCCTCGGATCTTCGTGACCATCACCTGCGACAACGGCACCGAGTTCTCTGACGCCGACGGCATCGAAAGTAAGCGCCGCGGGAAGGGCAAGCGCACGACCGTCTACTATTGCCACCCGTACACCCCGAGCGAGCGCGGCACCAACGAAAACCAAAACGGCCTGATCCGGCGACTCGTCCCGAAAGGGACAGACCTCGCCACCCTCTCGCCCCAAGAGGTGAAGGCTGCCGAGGCATGGCTCAACAGCTACCCCCGCAAAATGTTCGGTTTTCTGTGCTCCGAGCAGCTTTTCCGGGAGGAGCTGGCCCTCATCATGGCTTGAGAAAAATATTTTTAGACTTTTTTAGCATTTACTATTGACAAACGGCTCCAATCAGCCCATACCGCTTCTATGCAATCCGTGTTATAATACCAGTGGAGGATTAGGAGGTTAGAGCTCATGTATGAGAAAAAGAATTTTACTTTGCTTCGCTGTCCCGTCGAAAAAGGACTTAGTATGCTGGGAGGAAAATGGAAAAGCCGGATCCTATGCGTTCTGGCCCAGCAGGGTTCCATCCGGTATGGACAGTTTAAGCAAGAGATGACCAATATCACCGATACGGCCCTGTCCAGCGCCTTAAAAGAACTGATTCAGGACGGTTTGGTGAATCGAAAGCAATACAATGAAGTTCCCCTGCGGGTGGAATACGAGCTGACCTCTTATGGCCTTGCGGCAGTGCGTCTATTGCGGCAGATAGCAAATTGGGCAGACGGATCCATCCCCACTGAACTATCCCGAGGGGAGATGCCCCTCTGCCTGGGCTGCGATTTCAACGACTAAAAAACTTTTGAGTTGCTCAACTTTTCTTGAAACATCTTGTCAGCTGTTCCGTGCTGAACTACTATAGAATTTATAGTAACAGAAAGGAGACTTTCATCATGGAACACCCGACAAATTTTATCATTCGTGACTGCACTTCCCAGGGGAGCGAGCTCTGCCATGAGCTGGCCGATGCCCTGTTCCAGCACCAGGCCGCCATGGCAAAGGACCCGCTGCACAAGGAGATCCTTGGGAATATGCGTTATGAAACCCGACTCAAGCGCAGCTTCGACAATTCTGACGAAAAGCTTCTGCTTGTGGCTTTTGACGGCGAAAAACCGGTGGGCTATCTCTTTGCCGCCGCTGAAGAGGTGACCGAAGAAAACCGTCGCCAGCTGCCGCCGTGGGGCGAGCGCATTCCCGGGGCTGATATCGGCTTCTATCCTGATTGGCTGGAAACTCCGGTGCGGGTTGGCGCACTTAATAATCTCTTCGTTCTTCCAGAGTACCGAGGAACAGGTCTGGGCGATGCCCTGACCACCAAAGGCATGGAATGGCTGCGCGCCCTGCCTGATGCCCGCTATCTGTTTGTAGATGTATCCGAGGGCAACAACGCCGCCAGTTTCTATGCTCGTTACGGATTTGAATTCAGCCATGATGTACTGGGCG
>CAKWRB010000177.1:0-284 GCA_934845495.1 uncultured bacterium | reverse complement strand
CCTACTATCAGAAAATTTAACCACCTTAATGTAAAAAGAGGGCACCGTCGGGTGTCCTCTTTTTCTCCTCTATTTACTTGAACAGTCCGGTGATGGTGTTCCAGATTTTCTGGAACACATCGCCCAGGCGCTGCAGGAAGGTGCGGTTGTCACCATCTTCGTTTACATCCTCCACATCTTCCTCCGGCTTGGTGATGGATTCAGTGCGCAGGATCACCTGAACACTGTCCGGCTCAGGGTTGCGGGCGGAGGTGAAGGAGGGCTTCCGGGCAGAGGGATCCATG
>CAKWRB010000176.1 GCA_934845495.1 uncultured bacterium | reverse complement strand
TCTTCCACCAACCGCGCAAAATCACAGGACAAAATTGACGGTGCAATACGGATCATTCTAATCGTCCTCCCTTTCTGTCATTCAAAGCAAAACTTTTTATTGTTGGACATACTAATACAGTTTTTAATTTTAACGCAATCCCTCGGAAAGGTCAACAAACAATCCCCTTACATTCTGTAAATTTTTACACGGACAGAGGGGAGATTGCCTTACAACCGAAATTATGCTATTCTGAAATTATCCAAAGTTCGGAAAGGAATGACTGTGCATGAAAATGTCCAAATTGGAGCGATTGGGAATCGAGGTATCCAAGCTGGGGTTTGGTTGTATGCGGCTACCGATGAAGGACGGTTCCATCGACCAGGAGCAAGCCCTTTCCATGTTCGATTATGCCTATCAGCATGGAGTCAATTACTACGACACAGCCTGGCCCTATCTGGGTGGTACTTCCGAGCCATTCGTTGGCAATGCCTTGAGCCGTTACCCGCGGGACAGTTTCTACCTGGCCACAAAAATGCCGGTCTGGCTGGTAAATTCCGCAGCGGACTTTGAGCAGATCTTCGAGGAGCAGCTGCTCCGTCTGAAGACAGATCACATTGATTTTTACCTTCTTCATGCCCTGAGCAAAGCCAGGTTCGACCAGGTGCTGGAACAGGGACTGTATGATCTCTGCCGCAAGAAACAACAAGAGGGCAAAATCCGCTATATTGGCTTTTCCTATCACGATCCCGCCGAGCGATTCCCAGCTATTGCAGAACACTATTCCTGGGATTTTGCACAGATCCAGTACAACTATATTGACCCTCATCTTCTGGGTGCAGACCAACTCTATCAGACACTGGAAAATCTCGGGATCCCCTGTATGGTGATGGAGCCGGTTCGAGGCGGATTCCTCGCAAACCTGCCCGAAGAATTCAGCGCGCTGTTCCGGGAATATGATCCAAAGCGTTCCCCGGCTGCCTGGGCACTGAAATGGGTGGCTTCTCACTCCAATGTCAAAGTGACACTGTCCGGTATGAGCAACATGGAACAGTTGATCGATAATATTCACACCTTCGAACAGAATCTCACCATGACTACAGCGGAAGAACAGGTTGTCCGATCAGTCGTTCAGAAAATCCTGGATGTCCATACAATTCCCTGTACCGGCTGTGAATACTGTATGCCCTGTCCTTTTGGCGTCGACATTCCGGAAATATTTGACGCATACAACAACTTCAAATTGTTCCGCAACGCCGAATTGACCCGTGCTGCCTATTTCGAGCGGCTGAAGGATGGATACCGGGCCGATGCATGCAAAAAATGCGGAAAATGTATGAAGGCCTGTCCTCAGCATCTCCAGATTCCAAACTTGCTGGAAACTGCACACCGGGAAATGAGCAATGCCTGCTTGCTGTAACCCACCGATGCCCTGTAAACCCAAAAGCCCCCTGGCGACCGTCAGGGGGCTTTTTCTATCTTAAGTGCTGCCGAGTGCAGGGTCGGCGATTCCCGGGCAACTACTGCCACCTTCCCACAGCAAACACCAACTGGAGACTGTTTGCTACCATTGTATGTAATCCACAGGTCTCTGTCCCTTACCGGATTCTCAGCCTTTTTCCAAGTCGTCCCAAAACAAAAGCAATTCCCCTCCAGGTTATCCCGGAGGGGAATTATATTGGGTCAGAATAAAACTTTTCCGACTTACTTTTTCCGTTTAATATGCCGGTAGAGAAGAGCGGCTACCCCCAGTCCAATCAACCCATAACCTGCCAGCATCAGTGAAAACAACCGATCCCGCGCCGTTTCCCGCTCCATCTGATAAATCACCGTTTCCTGCTCTGGCTCTGATGGTCCGCGTTCTACTTCTGCTTCCGATTTCTGATCCGGCTTCTTGTCCGTTTTACTCTTTTTGCTGGACGATGATTTTTGTTCCCTGCTTCCCGCTGCACTGCTGCTGACCGGTATCTCCTGACTGGGCTCTTCCGCAAGTTCAGGCGGTATTTCCGTTCGGTCGATCCAGGTATCCTCTGCCTGATTATCGGGCAGAATGATCTCATCATTGGGCCGGTGCGCTCCGCCGCCAGTATGGCTGCCAGATCCTCCGCCCGAACTACTGCTTCCACTGCTGCCAGTTTCAGGGACAGAAGGCTTTTCCGGGGTGACAGGCGGCTGATCAAACAGCAGATTGTTCCCTTCCAACACAAGTTCATTGACTACTACTGGATAATTTATCAAAAAGCTCGGTATTGGTTTTCCTCCAGCGTCCCTCATCTCCCACGGGTAGTTCAAACTGATAATCAATCCTTGAGATTCATTGGGAATCTCATAAATCCGTTTTTCATAATACCCATAAATCTGTTTATTATAGGAAGTCATTAGCGGACGAAAACTCTGAGTTTTTCCTATCAGTTCTTTGATTTTACCACTGTTATCCATCGATAAGATTTCAAGATTCAGCGGCTTTATCGATGATGGCGCCTTGTCAATGGGATAAAAAAGCTCTCCATGTCCTGTTGACCGAAGTTGATACCAGATATCGCCATCCCGCATATACAGCGCACCTTGGGGGTCCATATAAACGGGCCAAGAGTCACCAACATATGTACTTGATGGCATCCCATTCATCCAGCTATCACCATTTCGGAACGCATAGGCTGAATGGTATGAATAAAAACCAATTTCAAGCCTCCTCGCCCCCTGCACCTGGTATCGGATTTCACCAGTGCGAGCCTTGGAATCCCGCAAGCCAAAACCAGGAATATCCCCCATTGCACCCGGAAAGATTTCATTCATGCTCTTCACCGTTGTGATATTGGTCAGATGCCCTCGGCTATCTGAGAGAAACGATTCGGAATAGCGGAGCTCACCTCCGGCATATGCAATGGTCAGGGTGAATAATATGGTGACACAGAGAGCAAGAACCCGTTTCATAACAATCAAACCTTTCCCTCAATATTTTAGATGTAGTTGTATATAGTATATATTATTTTACATAATTCGACAACAAAATTTATAAAATACACCTGCTTTTCTGATGATTTGT
>CAKWRB010000175.1:2223-3034 GCA_934845495.1 uncultured bacterium | reverse complement strand
CTCTATCTGTTCAGCCGGAACAAGAAACTGCAGCGCCGTGTGACCGAGACCATCTCCTTTGGCGGAGGCTGCATCAACGATACCATCTCCCACATCACCAGTCCCTGCCTCCCCTTTGGCGGAGTGGGTGAAAGCGGTATGGGAGCATATCACGGTCGATTTGGCTTTGAGACCTTCACCCATGCCAAATCCATTCTCTCCAAGCCGTTTCAGCCAGATATTCCGGTTCGCTATCCACCTTTGGCCGGAAAGCAAAGCCTGCTGCACAAAATACTTCGTTAAGGGAGGGAAGAATCATGGAATTTCGTACCTGCGTGGAAAGCCGTCGCTCCACCCGTCAGTTCCGAACAGACCCGGTGCGCCGGGAGGACATCCTGTATTGTCTGGATGCAGCCAGACTGGCTCCTTCTTCGCTGAACTGCCAGCCATGGCGGTTTCTGGTGCTGGACGACCCCCAGCTCAAAAACCGGGCAGCCAGCTACATCAGCAACCCACTGCTTAAAAGCAATCTCCATGCCAGGCAAGCCCCGGTGCTGATTGCAGTGGTCAACGACCTGGCCGAAAGCCCCAATCCCCTCTACCGGACCGCTGTGAAGAAATTTGGAATGTCCCAGTATGACCTGGGAGCTGCCGTCCAGACCCTCTGCCTGGCAGCAGCTGATATCGGCCTGGGAAGCTGCATCATGAGCACGATCCGCAACAAAAAGCAGCTGCAGGAGCTGCTTGGCCTTCCTCAAGGGCAGGAAGTCTGCCTGGTTGTTGCGTTGGGGTACCCCGATGGGGAACCCTCCACAGAGCGGAACCGGATGAG
>CAKWRB010000175.1:0-2213 GCA_934845495.1 uncultured bacterium | reverse complement strand
CCTTGATGAGATCTGCTCCTTCAACCCCGGCCTCCCCTCGGACAGCAGCCCTCTCTCCTGATTCTCGGCCCCTTGCCATATACAACAAAAGGCGCCTCTCGCGAGGCGCCTTTTTAATTGCAAATCCGAAAAAACTCAATCCCAGATACTGACTTCTGGAGACAAGGGTGTAGAAAGATCGATCTGATAGATTTGAGAGGTTGTACGAACCAACATGATCTGGTTGGAAACTTCCACCCAAAGGATCTCGTCAGGCGAAATTGCCACCGGCACAGTGGCCACAGTACCAAGACCCCAATCCAACACCAGAACAGCACACTCCGAAATACCCCTCCCTGTACCATTTTGCTGATCAATCAAAACAGCACAGCCGGTATCCGGAAGGGAGACAAAGCTCTGGGGAATCAGCAGTCCGCCGAGATCTTCCGATGCTGTTACCACCGAGAGATCCTGCCCATCAAAGCGAAGCATCCGGCTGTAATCACCCTGTTCTCCGGCAATGGTACAGCCCAGGTAGACTCCATCGTCTGCAATGCGGACAACCGGCATCTGTTCGCCCAGATAGGCAACTGTCTCCATGCACTCCGCCGGCTGAGAAAGATCCAGGCTGCTGATCACAGCATAGCTGTCCAGTTCGGTGCTGTACCGGTCCACATAGATGCGGCTGCTGTCCAGATAGTTCATTTCTGTCTGACTGCCAACCACCGGAATCACCTCGGTCAGGTATTCTGTGGAACCTTCAGCCCCATAGATATTCTTGTCTGTTGCAGTGTACAGCGTACCATCTTCCGCCATTGAAGCAGTGCGGTACCAGCCAGCCTGATAGTAGTCCTGGCTATGGGAAAGCTCTGCCTGATTCTGTTCTGCAATGCGGTAGACCGAAATCTGTGTCATCTCCACATAGTCGTCCCGCCGATCGCTGCCGGATCCCAGCGCCTCAAGCCCCATTTCCTCATAAACAGTACGAGTCATACAAAGATAGGAGTCCGGATATTCCAGCAGATCCCCCACCACGATCAGACTATCATCACCGTACAGGACCTGACGGTACAGGATCGGTTCTTCGTTGGTGATCTCCACCCGGATCGGCTCCATGGTCTCTGCCGCACTGATCTCAAAAACCGCCTGCTGCCGATTTTGAAGATCGGGAACCAGCGTATAGGTGAATCCGGAATCTGAGGTAACGCTCAGGTCGCTGACAGCAGTACCAGTAGAGAACTGTGAAGCCGCGGGCTCTTCTGCCGCCCCCTCCCAGTCAGCTCCATCCTCCGAAGGGAGCAGTCCCTGGTCGGCAGCCACCTGATCTGAGGTGTCTGACCCACTGGTGTCCTCCTGGCTTTCGGCACTGCTCTGGTACGGAGAGGGTGCTTGCATCAACCCACCCTTCATCGCTGCAGAATCCTGGCCGTTTTCCTCTGAGGAGTCAGCTTCGACCGCTTCAGTAGTCTCCGCCTGCTGCACGCTCTCCTGTTCAGGCTGCCCGGTGATGACCGCAGTCTCTTCCCCGGCCTGGGGATTCGGCTTCTGCTGGTCAGCCTCCGGCGAGGATTCAGCTTCAAGGCGGGCTTTCCGGTCGTACACCGGTTTGTCCTCCCGATTATATCGCTGATCGATCTCCTTGAGTACCGAGGCATATCCATCCAGGCGCTGGAGAGTATAGAGCGCAGCGTCCGGGGCAGCGTCCGAATCTTCTTCCGGGATCTGCTGTGATTCTGGCGCAACGCTGCTCACGCTGGTATCAATTTTCTCAGTGCGGGGCAGGCGGCTGTAAGCGGTTCCCACCATCACCGCCAGTGCCAGCATCGCTGCTGCTGCCAGATATTTTTGCGGGAACACCCCAAGGATCAGTTTGCCGGCCGGTTTTCGTTTTTCCTGCTGCGGCTCAGGTTCATCCTGCTCCACCCCATCCAGGAGATGCAGCAGCGCCTCTCCCCGAAGGGAATCCGGCAGCAGGATCTCCTCTTCCTGTTCTATTGTTTGTCCGATGAGGTCCAGGCTCTGTTCCAATTCCGACAGCTCTTCCTCACTCAGGTCAAGATCCTGAAAATCGTCAATCCGCATTCTGATCACCCCCTTTACTGCTGTTCCAGCTTCTTGCGAAGCTTGATCAATGTACGATAAAGTTTGGAACTGACTGTCCCATGTGGGAGGTCGAGGATCTCCCCGATCTCCCGTGTCGTGTACCCTTGCACTGCGGAGAGCACTACCACTGC
>CAKWRB010000174.1:1282-3044 GCA_934845495.1 uncultured bacterium | reverse complement strand
CATGCGCTGCTGCATCAGCTTGGCACGTCCATAATAGGCATCGTAGTAGCCGGAAGAGAGCACAAAGGTACCCAGCATGATGCGGCGCTTGACCTCGTCGCCAAAGCCCTCGCTGCGGGTGCGCTCGTACATATCGGTGAGATCGGTGAATTCCTTGGCACGGTAACCATACTTGACACCGTCAAACCGGGCCAGGTTGGAGGAAGCCTCAGCAGAGGCGATAATGTAGTAAGCCGGCAGAGCATACTTGGTACTGGGCAGGCTGATTTCCTTGACGATGGCGCCCTGCTCCTCGAGTTTCTTGACAGCGCTCATAACGCTCTCCTTGACCTCGGCATCGATGCCCTCGCCGAAGTACTCGGTCGGGATACCAATGCGCAGGCCCTTGATATCGCCCTTGAGAGCTGCCATCACATCTTCATGCTCGTGCTTGGACGAGGTGGCATCCATGGGGTCGCGGCCGCAGATAGCGCTGAACAGCATGGCCACATCTTCAACAGTACGGCCAAATGGACCGATCTGGTCCAGCGAGGAAGCAAATGCTACCAGGCCGTAACGGGAAACTGCACCGTAAGTGGGCTTGAGGCCAACGATACCACAGAAGCTGGCAGGCTGGCGGATGGAGCCACCGGTATCCGAACCCAGAGAGAGCGGAGCTTCACCAGCCGCAACAGCTGCTGCCGAACCACCCGAAGAACCACCAGGCACACAATCCAGACCTCTGGGGTTCTTGGTCTTTTTAAAGTAGGAAGTCTCGGTGGAAGAACCCATGGCGATCTCGTCCATGTTGGTCTTACCCACCAGAATGGCAACACAGTCGTTCAGCTTCTGCATAACAGTTGCATCGTAAGGCGGCACAAAATTGTAAAGCATCTTGGACGAGCAGGTAGTCAGTACGTCCTTGGTGCAGATATTATCCTTGATGGCGATGGGGATACCGGCCAGCGGATGGAGTTCTTCCCCTCTGGCAAACTTTTCGTCGATCTCCTTTGCCTTGGCATAGGCCTCTTCCCGGGTAATGGTGACAAAGGCCTCTACCTTATCTTCCACAGCGTCGATCCGCTCATAGATCGAATCCAGGATCTGGGTGGAAGTGCACTTGCCCTCCCGAAGCATTTTTGCAAGCTCGGCGGCACTGAGTTTATACAGTTCCATTGATACGCTTCCTCCTTATTCCACTTCTACGGTCTTGGGCACCAGCAGACAGCCAGAACGGGTCTCGGGTGCATTGGCAAGAACCAGGTCGCGCTTCATTGAAGGCTTAACTTCGTCCTTGCGCAGCTCCATGGGATTCTCCCGGTCAAGGCCACTGCTCTTGCCGGTGATTTCAGGCAGATTTTCTACCATTTCCAGTACCGAGAGCATCTTCTTCTGCACTTCTTCCATCTCATCATCTTCGATGCGAAGCCGTGCCAGTTTCGCAATGTGCTTGATGTCGATTTCCATACTGTTACCTCCAAATTTATTCTACCGGTTGGGTACTGCCAAGCATTGCCCGCAATTCCTGCTCACCGATCACTGCTATGCCCAGTTCGTTGGCTTTGTCCAGCTTGCTGCCGGCTTCTTCCCCCGCTACTACATAGTCAGTCTTTTTGGACACCGACGAGGAGACCTTTCCGCCTGCCTGTTCGATCATCTTCTTGGCTTCACTGCGGGAAAGCTCCGGCAGCGTCCCGGTCAGAACAAAGGTCTTGCCTGCCAGATGGTCCGATTTAGGCTGATCCTGGCAGGTCATATTGACTCCGGCATCCTTTAACCTTTT
>CAKWRB010000174.1:0-1272 GCA_934845495.1 uncultured bacterium | reverse complement strand
TGCCTTGGCACCGATTCCACGGATTCCCAGGGCAAACACCAGCCGGGAGAGGTCATTCCCCTTGGATTTTTCCACCGAGCGGCGAAGATTTTCAGCCGAGGTCTCTCCCATTCCGTCCAGTGCGGCGATCCGGGCCGGATCCATGGAGTACAGGTCGGTGGCGGAGGAAATGATCTTCTCCTGGATCAGCAGCTCCAGGATCGCCGGTCCAAGGCCATCGATGTCCATGGCATCCCGGGAGCAGAAGTGGATCAGATTGCGCAGCAGCTGGGCCGGGCATTCGATGTTGGTGCAGCGGATCACTGCCTCCCCCTCTTCCCGGGCCACTTCACTGCCGCAGGAGGGGCAACGGTCGGGAATCCGGTAAACCGGGCCGCCGGCATGCTTTGCCACAGTCACGACTTCGGGAATGATCTCTCCAGCCTTCCGAACGACGATAGCGTCTCCGATGGCAATCTGCTTCTCGTCGATGAAATCCTGGTTGTGCAGCACCGCACGGCTCACCGTAGTGCCTGCCAGCGTGATGGGGTCGAACACAGCGGTGGGCGTCAGCGCTCCGGTGCGCCCCACATTGATCTCGATTTCCCGGAGAATGGTCTCCTTCTCCTCCGGCGGATATTTGAAGGCCACCGCCCATTTGGGGTACTTAGCAGTGATGCCGAGCTGCTCCCGCTGGGAGAGGTTGTCCACCTTGACCACAGCTCCATCGATATCATAGGGCAGCTTCCCCCGCAGCGTACCGATCGTTTCGATCTGGTGAACAGCTGCTTCGATATCGTCGGTCACAAAATACTCTGGGGATACCTTGAATCCCAGAGACTCCAGATACTTCAGCGACTGGGCATGAGAGGTGAGCTCCTCCCCATCGATCTGCTGCAGGTTGAAGATAAAGATATCCAGCATCCGGCTGGCAGTAATTCGGGGATCCTTCTGGCGAAGGGAACCTGCTGCCGCATTCCGGGGGTTCTTGAAGCGCTGACTGCCTTCCTGCTCCTGCCGTTCGGCCAGCTTTTCGAAGCTGGACCGGGGCATGTACACCTCACCCCGCACCTCCAGAAAATGCGGCGCGTTTTCGATCTTCAGCGGAATGCTGTGGATGGTCTTGAGGTTTTCGGTCACATCTTCCCCCACAAACCCGTCACCGCGGGTAGAACCACGGGTGAAGATTCCATCGGTGTATTCCAACGACACCGAGAGGCCATCGATCTTATGCTCCACCACATAGCGGGGTGCAGCAACGGTTTCCCGCACTTTCCGGTCAAAGTCCCGGAT
>CAKWRB010000173.1:1967-3046 GCA_934845495.1 uncultured bacterium | reverse complement strand
GGTTTCCAAACCGCAGGCTGGTATCCAGGATCGTCAGATTCAGAGAAATGGAACACCCCTTGGTTATTCGGGAATCTCTGCTGATGTTGGACGCAATGATCTGAGCATCGCCATCGGTGGTGGTGCTCATCACCGAGATATTGAAGCTGTCATTTGCTTTCCAGTTTCCCTTGTCTTTCTTGGTAAAAGTCAGGCCGCCATATGTGACCTCATTATTATCCTTGCAATCCACCTGAGTATTTTTCCCCTCCGAAGATGAGCTGCTCGAAACATACAGTTTCAAGTCCGAGCCAACCTTGAAGTAATGGGTACCTGTGGGGAGTTCATTCTCATCCGGTGTACCGGTCACCTCCACAACATCCTTGCTGTTGTTGATGACAGACAGCTCGCTCGCCGCATACGAGGTGAAGGCCGGGGCCATCACACCCAGGATCATCAGCACAGCCAGAAGCAGGGTGATCACCCGTACATATGTCTTCTTTTTCATTCTCTCGTTCCCTCCAGATTTTCTTCTGCGGTATGCGCTGTACAGGTCTGCTCCTGCAGTTCTGCTGTTTCCGCCGGGTCATCAGCCGTTTCCGTCATCGGCTGCTCTTCTGCCTGCCGTCCCTCCTGCAGCTCCTGCCGGATGGCTTCGATCTCGCCGTCGCTCTCCAGCACGGTGGTCTCGGCCAGGTTGGCATTTTCGGACAGGAAGTACTCCACGATTTCCTCGTTGCTCATGCGGTCCACGATGGACTTGTTTTCCACATCGCTGACGATTTTTCCGTCGATCAGTGTCACAATGCGATCCGCATACTGAGCCAGGTAGGAATCGTGGGTCACCAGAATCAGCGTCTGGTTGTTCTGCCGGCACATGCGCACCATCATGGCCATGACCTCGATGGTGGTTTTTGTGTCCAGGTTTCCGGTGGGCTCATCCGCAAAGATGATCTTGGGGTTTGAAACAAACGCCCGGGCAATTCCCACTCGCTGCTGCTGGCCGCCCGACATCTGATTGGGGCGGTGGTGCATTCGCTTTTCCAGCCCCACCTGCCGCAGCATCTGTGCAGCGACCGGTTCCGGTTGGGCCGGGCCCA
>CAKWRB010000173.1:0-1957 GCA_934845495.1 uncultured bacterium | reverse complement strand
GCCCACACCCCGAAACATCAGCGGCATCGCCACATTTTCCAGGGCAGTATGGGAGGTCATCAGGTTGTAGGACTGGAAGATAAACCCGATATTCCGCTGGCGAAATGCCGCCAGGCGGTCTTCTCCGAACTTGGAGATGTTGTTTTTGCCGATGTAAACAGCACCCCGGGTCGGTTTTTCCAGACCCGCCAACTGGTTGAGCAAGGTACTTTTACCGGAACCGGAGGTACCCAGGATGCAGCACACCTGGCCCTTCTGGATCTCCAGGTTGATATTGTCCAGTGCAACGACCTTTTCGCTGCCCAGATTGTAGACCTTTCGCAGATCCTTGATGGTGATGATGGTTTCCAAGCGATCCCCCCCAATGGAACCGGCTCCCGGATGGATGCCGTCTTTCTCTGTCTTTAGTAACTGTGTCGAAAAAACAGAAGTCTGTTGCAGTGCCCTGTGAAAAAAATCAGCGGATGGGCTGTTACGTTCATTCTATCATACCAAAGTCGGCTTTACAACCGAATTTATGGAAGCAGATCAGCGCTCTTCCACCATCTGAAGGTACTCCAGGAAGTGGTATCCCTTGCGCTGATAGAGCCGGATTGCACCCTCGTTTTCCCGGTTGACCTCCAGGCGCAGGCGGCGGGCCGATTCATACTCCTTTCGGAACCATTCCAGTGCCTCAGTCCCCAGACCCTTGCCCCGGAACTCCGGTACAAAGTACAGTTCCTCCAGCAGGGCCACCATGCCACCCACCTCATTGCTCCAGGTGTGGGAGACCAGGATATATCCGGCAGGGCGGTCCTCCACCTCCATCAGGAAGCCTTCGGTGTAGGGATTTCCGCTGATACAAGCATCAAATGTACGGCAGAAGTTGTCCGGGTCCACAGCGTGCAGCACTGCACCACCGGAATAGAAATCCTGACAAAATTCGAGAAATACCTTCCGGTCTTCCTTTTTCAGATGACGAATTACCATGTTTCATTCCTCCATTTTCCGCATTGTGCATAAAATATCCAGCCCAGTATACCATAGCTATCCTGCTTTGGCAAACCCCGGCGCAGTTTTCCACTTGTTTATAAATTTATCAAATCCTTCATAAATTATCTTTTGACATTATAAATAGTGAAGTATATACTTTGTCTATATTGGTCTGCCCAGGCGATGGAAAACTCCTGTGCAGCCAATGATCCGGCGAAATTCCGATGGCTGTTCCGCAGATGCACTGTATCGCTTTCTGTGGAATCTGAATGATTGGGGGAGCCTCGGCCTCTTTCGCACACATCGACCCTGGCTGCAGCAGATGCTGGATACAGCGCATCTGCTGCGGCCAGGCGGAACATCTTTTACAGTTTAGGGGCGTAAGACAAATGGAAGAAAAGACGGAGATTCAGAAAACAGAACAGCTGCCTGCTGAAAAGCCGGCAGAGACACCCAAGAAGAAAAAACTCAGCAAGAAAAAGATCGCGCTGATCGTTGCGGCGGCGCTGATTCTGGTTCCGCTGGGAAGCTGCGTGTATGGTACACTGACATACAAGCCCTCGCTGAATGGTGCTGCTGCCTCGATGGGCGAGATCCGTTCCACCGTATCCTTCTCGGCCAATGTAGCCGGGGAAGGCCGGGAAAAGTATCCCGTACCGGAGACCACCGAGGTGGAAAAGGTCTACTATGAGATCGGCGACAGCGTCAAGGCCGGCGACCTCATCGTAAAGTTTGATAACAGCGATGCCATCGATGCCTACAAGAAGGCCACCATCAGCTATGAGACTGCCCGCCTGCAGCTCAACGAGACCGAAAAGGACTACTGGGACCTGAAGGAAGACCTGGATGAGTGCATCGAGGACATCGAGTTCTACAAGAAAAAGTGGAAGGACTACGAGGATTACGAAACCATCAACGGCAGCTCTGATCCCGATGACATCGAGGCCAACCGGCTCTACACCAACTACTACAGCAAGTGGGAAGC
>CAKWRB010000172.1 GCA_934845495.1 uncultured bacterium | reverse complement strand
ACTTATAGTATACCCACACCTGGTCCTGCTCAAAGGGGCTGCGGATCTCGCTGTTGCGGATTTTATAGACATAGCGCTTGCCGGTGCAGCTGTACCGGGCATGGAACTCCTCCTCCACCTCCTCGCAGCGCAGCGCCGCCATATCCGGAGGAAGATCGTTGTTGAGGGCCTTGACCAGCCCTGCACAGGGGATGCGGCAGTTGGTCTTGAACGACATGGCAAAGTCGTTGGCATGAACGCCGGTATCGGTCCGGGAGCAGCCCTTGAGCTGCACCTTTTCCGCCAGGATCTTTTCCAGCACCGGCTGGAAGGTCCCCGCTACCGAAACAGCGTTCTGCTGCACCTGATACCCATGGTATCGGGAACCGTTGTAGGCGATATGCAGCAGCAGATTTCTCATGGTGCCTCCTCGCTTAGTAGATGGAGGGGAACCATGCGTTCACAGCTACCACTGCAGCCAGCACCAGCAGCGATACTGCAAAGCCCGCATAATCCACTCCCTGGTATTTGAGCTGGCGCATCCGGGTGCGTCCGGAACCGCCGCGGTAGCAGCGGCACTCCATCGCCAGGGCCAGCTCATCGGCACGGCGGAAGGAGGATACAAACAGCGGAACCATGATCGGAACCAGGCTCTTGGCCTTGTCCATCAGGCCACCGGTTTCAAAGTCGGCACCCCGGGCCTTCTGGGCGGACATGATCTTATCCGTCTCCTCGATGAGGGTGGGGATAAAGCGCAGGGCAATGGTCATCATCATCGAGATCTCGTGTACCGGCACATGGAGCTTGTTAAGGGGCTCCATCAGTCGCTCCAGGCCATCGGTAAGGACGATGGGCGAGGTGGTATAGGTCAGAAGAGTGGTGCCGGCAATCAGGCAGATGATGCGCACCGCCATGACGATGGCGTAGAACACACCCTGGTCGGTGATGCGGATAAACCCGAACTGAAACAGGACATTGCCGTCCACAAAGAGCATATTCAGCACACCGGTAAAGACGATGAGCATGAGCACCGGCTTGATGCTCTTGAGCATCATCCTGATGGGGATCCCGGAGATCTTGTAGCAGCAGAGGATAAACACAGCCGAAACCGCCATGGCCTGCAGGTTGCCAGCCAGGAACAGCTCCACGATGTAGATCGCCATGAAGATGATCTTGCCCCGGGGGTCCATCCGATGGATGGGACTGGTTCCCGGGAAGTACTGCCCGATGGTGATATCTTTAAGCATGGGTATTTTCCCCCTTTCGGATCAGGTCCCGGATCTGGGCCACGGCATCCTCCACCCGGAACACATTGGGGTCGACCGGGTAGCCCTTTTCGGCCAGACGGGTGAAGATGCGTGCCACCTGGGGCACCGAGAGACCCATTTCGGCGATCTCCTTCTGGTGGGAGAACACCTTCTCCACATCGTCGTACATATACAGCAAGCCGTTGTTCATCACCAGCGCCTTGTCCGCATAGTTGGCAATATCCTCCATGCTGTGGGATACCAGCAGAATGGTGCTGCCGGTCTTGCGGTGGTACTCTCGGATCTGGCCCAGGATCAGTTCCCGGCCCATGGGATCCAATCCGGCGGTGGGCTCGTCCAGCACCAGCACCTCAGGGTGCATGGCCATCACACCGGCGATGGCCACCCGGCGCTTCTGGCCGCCGGACAGCTCAAAGGGGGATTTCTTCAGATCTGCAGGGTCGATGCCCACCATAGCGGTGGCCTGGCGCACCCGTTCCTTGATCTCCTCGTCCGAAAGGCCCATGTTGGTCGGGCCAAAAGCCACATCTTTATAAATCGTCTCCTCGAAGAGCTGGTATTCCGGGTACTGGAACACCAGACCCACCTTGAAGCGGAATTTCCGCACCTGCTTGGGATCGGCCCACATATCCTCTCCGTCGATGTACACCTTACCGGAGGTGGGCTGCAGCAGCGCATTGAGATGCTGCACCAGGGTGCTCTTGCCCGAACCGGTATGGCCGATCACGCCGACAAATGCCCCTTTTTCAATTTCCACATTCACATCGTTGACAGCAACTTTCTCAAAGGGGGTTCCCTTGGAGTAGACATAGCTGACATGGTCCAGTTTGATCACACTCATTCTACTATGCCTCCTCTGCCTGTTTTGTCGAATGGATACCATGTGCGTCCAGCAAGGCTGCCAGGGCATCGGCGCACTCCTCTTCGTCCAGGAGCGAGCGGTCGATGGGGTAACCTGCATCCGCCAGATCGTTGGCCAGATCGGTGGACTGGGGTACATCCAGGCCGCGGCTCTTGAGCAGCTGCACATGGGTGAACACCTCCCGGGCGGTGCCGTCCAGAAGGATCTTGCCGTCATCCACCACCACGACCCGGTCACACTGGGCGGCTTCGTCCATATAGTGGGTGATGAGGATCACGGTAATGCCGTACTTCTTGTTCATCTCCCGGATGGTGGAGAGGACCTCCACACGGCCGCGGGGATCCAGCATGGCGGTGGGCTCGTCCAGAACGATGCACCGGGGCATCATAGCGATGACACCGGCAATGGCGATCCTCTGCTTCTGTCCGCCCGAGAGCTGATGGGGCGCATGCTCCCGGAATTCATACATGCCCACAGCCCGGAGCGCATCGTCCACCCGCTGGCGGATCTCCGCCGGCGGAACGCCGATATTCTCCGGCCCGAAGGCCACATCTTCCTCCACAATGGTGGCAACCAGCTGGTTATCCGGGTTCTGGAACACCATACCCACCGTCTGCCGGATATCGAAGAGCTTGTCCTCATCGGTGGTGTTCATGCCGTTCACATAGCAGGCGCCGCCGCTGGGCAGCAGCACTGCGTTGAAATGCTTGGCCAGGGTACTCTTGCCCGAACCATTGTGACCCAGCACTGCAACGAACTCCCCTTCCCGAATGGAGATGGAGAGATCCTCCAGCACCGGGATCATCCGTCCGTCATCCGCCTCATAGCCGAAGCTGATGCCCTCTGCACTGATAAAATCTTTCACAGGTTTTCCTCCCGTCTGCCTAAAAAATACCGCAGTCTGTCAGCGCTGCCAGATGGCTGTGCTGCCGCAGGGAAGCACATAGC
>CAKWRB010000171.1 GCA_934845495.1 uncultured bacterium | reverse complement strand
CTACATCACCGAGGGACAGATCGTTCTGGATCGTTCGCTGGATCAGAACGGCATCTATCCGCCTATCTCGGTACTGCCCTCCCTCTCCCGTCTGATGAAGGACGGCATCGGCGAAGGCTATACCCGTGCCGACCATTCGGCTGTCTCCAACCAGCTCTTTGCCTCCTATGCCAAGGTGCAGGACGCAAAGGCCCTGGCATCGGTCATCGGTGAGGAGGAGCTGTCCCCGGCGGATAAGCTCTACATGGAATTCGGCAAGGCCTTTGAACACTTCTTCCTGGATCAGGGTTTTGATACCGACCGCACCATCGACGAGACTTTGGATCTGGGCTGGAATCTGCTCTCCATTCTGCCTCAGAGCGAACTGGATCGAGTGGATAACCGACTGCTGGAGGAAAAATATCACCCGGAACGGGGCGCCGCACTGCTCAAAGAGATGCGGGGTGAGGCATAATGGCACAGCAGGTCTTTCCCACTAAGGGCAATCTGATTGCCACCAAAAAGACGCTGGCACTTTCCACCATGGGCTACGACCTCATGGACAAAAAGCGCAATATCCTCATCCGGGAGATGATGGGGCTGGTGGATCAGGCTCAGAAGCTCCGCAATGAGGTGGATGAGATCTTCGACCAGGCCTATGCCGCCCTGCGCAATGCCAATGTCACTCTGGGTATGATCGGTGAGATCGCCGAAAGTGTTCCACTGGACAACGGCATCACCATTGGATACCGCAGCGTGATGGGTGTGGATATCCCTATCATCAAGTACGAAAAGCAGCCGGTGGTCCTCTCCTACGGGCTCTATGACAGCAACTCCCAGCTGGACTATGCCTTTATGTGCTTCCAGCGGGTGAAGGAGATTTCCATCACACTGACTGAAATTGAAAATGCCGCCGCCGGGCTCTCGGACGCCATCGTCAAAACCCAGCGCCGGGCCAATGCCCTGAAAAATGTGGTGATCCCCAATCTGGAAAGCACCGCAAAATTCATCTCCGACTCGCTGGACGAAAAGGACCGGGAGGAGTTCTCCCGTCTGAAGGTGATCAAGGCACAAAAGACAGCCAAGGCCAAGCGCCTGGCTGCAGCCCAGGCTGAGGCTGCCAAAGCTGAAGCTGCCGGCGAATAACACAATATTAAAAATCCCCTGTGAAAACTCACAGGGGATTTTTTCTTGTATCTATTTACCGTCCGGTACTGGGGTTGGTCTTATTTTCATCAGCAGGCTTGGAGAAATCCTCCTCATCGCCCGGAGTTTCAGTGAGCAGCTCGGTCTCAAGATCTTCAAATTCGTACCAGATCTTGTCGATGGAACCGATCTCCAGACCGTTGACCTTATAGGTCACGCCATTCTTTCGGATTTCCAGTGTGATGTCATGACCCTTGAGGGTACGGGCTACACTACTGGGGAAGTAAGGCAGGCCGGTGCCGGAAACTTCGATGGTATCGCCTTCATTGGCATCTGCAATCTCCCGCTTCACCTCGCTCCATACTTCATTGCCATAATAATCCCCTGCTGAACCGGTATCTGCATCAGGCTCGGGAACAGGTACGGTTGGTGTATAGATCTCTGCTCCGCCAATCTTATCAGGACTCTGCTGGCTGACAGGAACATTGTTCAGCTGCACTTCCGAAGAAATCCTTGCACTGCCGCTCTGTATATCAAACAGGGCACTGGAACTGGCAGAAGATGCCATCTGAAAAGAAGTGCCGGCTCTGATATCCAGACTGCCTGATGTTATTTTGAAGACTGATGCTGTCTGACCGGCTTCCTGCTCTATCGTACCGCCGCCGATGGAAACGCCTTCGCCGGATACTTCAATCTGAACATCTCCTGCACTGTCTCCCAACGTCAGGACCTGTCCACCGAGATCCAGTGTCAGATCTGCCTCTTCCAGGGCAAGACTCTGAGAAAGGGCGACTGGCTGGGTCAGCACAATCTTATCCCCCTCCTGCGATTCCTGAACAGCCTGCTGCAGCTCAACTGCATCCGCAACCTGATTTACAATTGAAACCGAATCGTAGCTGATCTCAAAAGTATACTCCGGGCTCTTTTCCCCCTGTTCATTGTTTTCCTTCAGCCACTGTACTTTGAAAGAGTCAAGAGGACGATCACTTCCAGCTTCCAGCCAGACAATAATCCCCTTGGATTCCAGCGGTCGCAGCGGCTTGATTTCATCATTATATTTGTAGTATTCATATCCATCTGGCGCCAGCAGAACCAGCGGAATCCAGTAGCCTGGCACACCCTCTGCACCGATGATCTCCTTTCCGTCCTCATCCTTGTCAGTCAGAGTATACTCCCCCAGCTGGCTGATTACAGGCGTGACGGTATAAGATGTTCCCGAGCCTTCCACAGACAGCATATAACTGCCATCATGAGGAATTTCATATCCGCTTGCTGCATCCAGATTCAAGATCAATTTACCATAATCACCGGTTTCACTGGAAGCTGCAAAAGCGATAGCAGCTGACGAAACTGCGATCGTTACAGCCAGCAGTACTGATATCCATTTTTTCATTTGATATCTCTCCTTTTTCTTTTGCAGCCCGCAAACAGCCAGCTGCAATTTTGTTTAGTTACCGTAATTATACCCCCCCCCGCATTTTGTCAACATTGCAGATTCTGCAGGATTTCCGATGCGGACTGCATATTCCAGGGTCCAGATTTCTGATTGACTTTCCGGGCAAATTGCTGTATTATATTCCTGTTAACGACAAAACACAATAGCCAGGGGCGCTGGGAGATCATTCCCGGCTGTGATTGGTGCAAAATGCAGCGCCATGTCCCTTGGTGGGAAACCACCTGAACCTGATCCGGATAATGCCGGCGGAGGTATGCGCTTTTGCTCCTTTGGGAGACAAAACACAAAATTCTTTCCGCTGCGGCAGTCCGTGGCGGATTTTTTATTTGTCCCGGAACTGTCTGCGGAATACGGCCATGCGTGTCTGTCGGACAAAAATTTCAAAGGAGTTGTTTTAACAATGAACGCAAATCTCGCAATTCAGATTCTTCCCAAGGTCCAGGGCGACGAAGAGGTATGCCGCGTCGTCGATGAGGTGATCGCCTACATCAAGTCCACCGGTCTGCACTGCTTTGTAGGCC
>CAKWRB010000170.1 GCA_934845495.1 uncultured bacterium | reverse complement strand
GTGAACAGGGCCAGGATGTGTTCCTTCCGAATCTGCGCCTCATACACCGTTCCCTCCTCACCGAAGCGGTGGGCGAACCAGTCTGCCGTTTTCCGATCCAGGGTCCAGGACAGCGCCCTGATATTTTTGGCGTTGTAGGGGGTAACGCCCCGATAGACCGTCACCGTATCCTCCAGCGCCTGGTGTGCGGCGCGCTCCTCCTCGTCCATCAGGGACTCCGGAGGGACGGATCGGAACAAGGCCACCAGTTCTCGTTTGCTCACATTGCAGTCCTGATTGGGGCATTCCTCCTGGGTCCAGGCGGTGGATAAGAGCTGCCCCAGATCCTTCTCCGAGAGAGCGGAGGCGGCAAACTTGATAAAAGTCAGATAATAGGGCGGGTTGAACAGCACGAAGATCTGATGCACATTTTTTGCGCTGTCGATCTGCTCCCCGACCATTTTGCGCCACCTTGTGCAGTCATCCGAATTGTTGATCAGGTCGACCATGGAGAGGCTCCCATCCTCATTCCGAAGCGCGGAGATCCCGGAGTTTGTGAAGGGGTGGCTGACGATCACCGGGGAGAGGGCCGTTTCCTGGATCTGTACATCGAGGAGGGTGTGCGCCACCAGCTTTACGCGGAGCAGATCGGTTTCGCGGGGCATCAGGAAAGGCCTCCCATCTCCATCGCCTGGGTTTCCTCAGCGAATGGGCTGCTGCATCGGCGGATCAGGCCGAACTCGGTTCGCCGGACTCCTTCCTCCGCCATAGTGTCCTCACCCAGCTTCTCAAAATCCATATACCCATCGATGGTATCGATCAGCTCGTCATCAGCACCAATGCGCCGAAGGACGGTTTGCCCGTATTCGTAAGTGTCCTCCGTGATGCGCTCGTAGTTATCCAGATTCATGGCACAGCGGAGAGCCTCCTGCATAGTCCCCGGCTGCTCCACAGAAAGAACCGACAGATATTTCAGCAGTTCACCGTCTTCACACTGCATCCCCTCAATGGCCCAAGCCAATTCGTTTGCATCTTCCACGCAGACCCCTGTAGTGGGAATGTGCTCGTCCATATAGGGAACGGAAAACGACACCTTGGTTACTGCTGCCTCTGCAAAACAATCGATTCCCAGTGTTCTTTTTACTCGCTCCAATTCTTCCTTCGTTGCCGGAAGGCAGATACTCATTTGCGCTTGGGAAGAGGAGAGGTCAAGCTGGATCTTCGATTTTTTCTCTCTGACAAGCTCATCATCCTGCTTGCGGAGCACATAGCCTGCATAGGTATAGGCGCCGCCATGCTCGGCATAGTATTCTGCGCCGATTTTTGCGAAGTCCAGGTAGGGCCAGGCTGCTTCGGGGAATCTGGGATCGCCCTGAATCTGACCGGCAACAGCGACATAACGGCCAAGCGTCACATCTGAATTGACATTGGGAATGAGGATGTAGTCCGACACCTGTTCCGCCACACGAATCATATCGTTCAGATCATTGATGCTGTTGCCATCCAAGGCGCCGGCATAGATGTTCCGTTCGCGGGAGTCCATTTTGGCAATGATGCTCGAAAGCTGATTCAGCTGTGCAAGCTGCGTTCTGGAATCAGGGTCGAGTCCGCCGAGATATGACGGCAGGTTGGCAATCACACTTTTGATCTCAACGATCTCTGTTTTTCCTGTTCTGCTGGCCTCATCAAGCTGGCTGGCCGCTTCTGTCATGGCGTCATGAGATGCGGGCAAATTGAGCGGGACAATGACAGGACTCCCACTTCGTTTCATGAAAAGTTGGATCATGTCATTCCTCCCATCTGAACCCCCTGTTCCCGCTGGCACTGATCCATCGGATCTTCTGCCATCAGTTCCTCCAGATCTACTGTGCCAACATAGGCGATGTAGCCTCGGTCGGTAAACACGCCCGACTGATAGTCCATGTGCTGCAGGCCATACCGCTCGTAGTCATAAAACTCGTCCAGATTGGGGTCATACTCAAAATGGCCGGATTTCTGAATCATGTATCTCCCATATTCCTCGGGGGTATGAGCACCGGGGGCGAATTCAAACAGATCCATGTTTTCCGCCAGGCGTCGGATCTGGCTGGCGTTTTCCGGCTTGGCCATGCTTACTGCTGCCCCAACTTCTTGCGGTCATGAATCGAAAACTTCTCCACAGCCAGCGCCAGCTCATTGAGTTCGTGGATGTTATCGCACCGGAAATCCAGTGCTACATCCACTTCCTCCGGAAATGAGCTGTCGGCTATCCAGAGACGCATATCCTTTGGCTCGGTAATGCCGGAACGCTGCATGGCACGCTCAATTTGTCCTTTGGATGCGGGAAGGTAGACCCAGGTGACATTCTTGCTATTCTCCGGTTCCTGTCGGGGGGATATTCCGACGGCAGTCATATCGGCCTCATAGTGATAGCAGGGCAGGTGCTTCCCATCATAGAGCTGTGAAAGCTGCATACCGTTGTCATAGACCACGCCATAGCGGGTGACAGTTCCCTCATTGTCCTCAATCAGCAGAATGGCGGTTTCCTCTCCGTCCAACTGCTCCAATTCTTCCATGCTTGCGCAGCCGCCGTGGATGTTCATGTAGTGGTCACGGCCAATCTCCCGTAAATTTGTGAAGTCCGTAATCACCGTTGCCTGCTGACAACAAAAGGTCAGGTTGATGAGATCCTTCATGCTGGCGAGATTCAGCTTTTCAGCCATCGCCTGAAATTGCGAAAACTCGCCCACAGTAAAGCTGTCCAGCCGCTTTGCCAGATAGTCCAACTCATCAAGGTTGACTTTGGTGCATACCAGCCGATTCAGCACAGGCCAGGCACTGTCGAGCGAGTCCAAGCGGCAGTCGGCTTCAGAGGCATCGCCGATCTCCAGTGCCTCCAACAGCGCAACGCAGTGGTCGTATTGATTTCTGGGAATGGGAAGAGGGATCGTCGCAACACCGTATTCCGGGTGGTCGGCGTTGCTCAGAACTGCTTCCATCATCACATTGCATCACCTTACTTTCCTTCAAAATTCAAAATCGCATCTCCGTACTTGGCCAGAAGCAGAGCGCAGACAATCAGGTGGAACGCCTCATCTGTGACCAATTCGGGGGATGCGAGATCGGCAAGAGTGATATTGCGGCTGCCGGTGGAGATGGCTTTGGC
>CAKWRB010000169.1 GCA_934845495.1 uncultured bacterium | reverse complement strand
GCCCACGACCTCGCCGCCGCTCTTGAGCTGCTCGATGCGGCGCACATCCAGGCGCACCGACGAGTAGAACTTCAGGGCGCGGCCGCCGGGAGTGGTCTCCGGGTTGCCGTACATAACGCCGATCTTTTCGCGGAGCTGGTTGATGAAGATGGCCACACAGTTGGATTTGCCGATGGCTCCGGTGAGCTTGCGCAGACCCTGGGACATCAGACGAGCCTGAACACCCACATGGCTGTCGCCCATCTCGCCCTCGATCTCGGCCTTGGTGACCATCGCTGCCACCGAGTCCACAACCACGATATCCACTGCACCGGAGCGGACCAATGCCTCGGCGATCTCCAGTGCCTGCTCACCGGTATCCGGCTGGGATACCAGCAGGGAATCGATGTCCACGCCCAGCGCCTTGGCATAGTTGGGATCCAGTGCGTGTTCCACATCGATGAACACCGCCGAACCGCCGCGCTTCTGGCATTCTGCCACAACATGCAGTGCAACGGTGGTTTTACCGC
Organism: uncultured bacterium; assembly: GCA_934845495.1. Lineage (GTDB taxonomy): Bacteria > Bacillota > Clostridia > Oscillospirales > Ruminococcaceae > Avimicrobium. The sequence goes on along the minus strand of CAKWRB010000169.1, from coordinate 2,709 downwards.
TGCTTTCCGGCCCATAGATCTCGATGATACGCCCCTTGGGGACACCACCGATGCCCAGCGCAATATCCAGCGACAAACTGCCGGTAGGAATGGCCTCGACAGTCTGTGTGGAAGGCTGGCCCAGACGCATCACCGCACCCTTGCCAAACTGCTTTTCGATCTGAGCCAGTGCGGCATCCAGTGCCTTCTGCTTTTCCGAAGCAACCGATGCGTTCTTATCTTCCGCCTGCTTAACAGCCATATCAAAACCTCCGTCTTTGCAAAAATCCTATCCGCTGCCCGGTCCGACAGCAGAAAAAACGCGGCCATCTCCCCGGCAGACTGCCATGGAAAAGGGCACACGAACTGACTATATTCATTATAGCGTTCCCGACTGCTAAAATCAACCGCCGCCCTTCTTTTTTCTCAAATATTACAAACATTTGTTCTCATTTCACAAAAAATGCATAATCCCGCCCCGCCTGTGCAGACTAAGCATGAAATCTTTGAAATCGTTAAGGAGTGTGATCGATATGGCAGGACTTACCTGCAGTGTTAACACCTGTGCCAACCACAATAGCGGTTACTGCTGCCGCAACAACATCAAGGTGGAGGGACCGAGTGCAGTGATGAAGGACCAGACCTTCTGCAGCTCCTTCCAGGAGAGAATGGAAGGTGCCGTCAACTCCACCTGCGGCAGCACCCCCAACCCGCACATGGAGATCCGCTGCTCGGCCAGCCGCTGTGCCTACAACCAGAACGGACACTGCTCGGCCGATCATGTGACCGTTTCGGGCGGCTCGGCTGAGGGGATGACCGAGACCATCTGCGACTCCTTTGAGGCACGATAACCCCCTTAAAAAGCAGAGCGATCCAACCGGATTGCTCTGTTTTTTTGAGAAATGTCGTCAAAATACCTGTAAAGTAATTTTTCTTTACAGATTGAAAACGCCGATTTTAAGCCATTTTCCGCCTTTAACATTTCCGGTTGACAGGTCTGCCCCTTCCGACTACAATAGAGGAAAACCCGATCATAAAGGAGGAGATCGCATGGGTAAAATTGTGGCCATCGGCGGCGGTGAAAACGGGCGACCGGGAACCGCGTATGAAACCGGATTGTTTGATGCCGAGATCGTGAGGCTTACCGGCAAGGACGACCCGAACTTTCTGTTCATCGGCCTTGCAAACTCACACGCGGACAGCTACTACGAAACGATGTGCGCTGTTTTTCACGACAGGCTGGGGTGTTCCCATACCGATCACCTCCTCGAAGCAGACCTTCGGGACCCGGATACACTTCGCCGGAAAATCGAATGGGCCGACTTTATCTATGTGGGCGGCGGAAATACCCTGCGCCTGATGACCCTGCTCCGGCGCTGGGGCGGTGACCGCCTGCTGGACGAGGCATACCGACGCGGCACTGTTCTGAGCGGAGTCAGTGCCGGTGGCATCTGCTGGTGCAGCTGCGGCAACTCCGACTCCCGGAAGTTTACCAGCGGCAGCGACCAGCTCATCAAGGTCACCGGGCTGGGATATCTGCCGGTGCTGTTCTGTCCGCACTACGATGCCGAACCACTGCGCCAGACCGATCTGCCGCGGATGATGCGCCGAGTACATGGAATACCTGCCATCGCCCTGGACAACGGCGCCGCACTGGAAGTGATCGACGAACAGTGGCGGCTGCTCCTCTCCCTGCCCGGCGCCAGAGGACAAAAGTGCTTCTGGAAGGATGGCATCTGGCACCAGCAGTCCCTGCCAGCCGATGGAGCCTTCCGTCCACTGGAGGAACTGCTGCTCTGCACCGCGGGGGATCCTATAAATCAATGATACATATTATAAAGGAAGAACTGACCTATGAAAACACTGATGCACATCTGCTGTGCCCCCTGTTCGGTCTACTGCATCGAGAGCCTGCGCGCTGAGGGGATCGAACCGGTGGGATTCTGGTATAATCCCACCATCCACCCCTATACCGAATACCGCTCCCGCCGGGACTGCCTGCGCAGCTATGCCGAACAGGTGAACCTTACTCTGATCGAACAGGATGAATACGGCCTCCGGGACTTTGTCCGCCGGGTGGCAGACCACATCGAAGGGCGCTGCGCCGACTGCTATGCCATCCGGCTGGAGCAGGCTGCTGCCTATGCTGCTGCCAATGGGTATGACAGTTTTACCACCACCCTGCTGGTGAGCCCCTATCAAAAACATGAACTGATCCGGCAGATCGGCGAACGGCTGGCAGAACAGTACGGCATCCAGTTCCTCTACCGGGATTTCCGTGTGGGATTCCAGGAGGGACAGGAAAAGGCCCGGAAGGCAGAGCTGTATATGCAGAAGTACTGCGGCTGCATTTTCAGCGAGGAGGACCGCTACATCCGGAACCGCCCGCTGCAGAAGCCGCCAGTGCAGATCTTCCCCAAACCGGTCAACCCCAAAAAACTGGCCCGGATGCAGAAGGCAGCTGCCAATGCTGCCGCCCGAGCCGAGCATGAACGGCTCCAGACAAGCCCCTCCGCCGGAGAATCGATCTCCCAGGAACCCGCTGGAGAAACTGCAACCTGATAAAAGCAAGAACACCCCTGCACTCCCACTGGAATGCAGAGGTGTTTTTCTGTTACAGGTCGTGCAGCTCCCGGCGCAGCCGCCCCAGAATGCGCTTTTCCAACCGGGAGATGTAGGATTGCGAGATCCCAATGGCATCGGCGACCTCCTTCTGGGTGTGCTCGGTTC
>CAKWRB010000168.1 GCA_934845495.1 uncultured bacterium | reverse complement strand
GATCATGACATCCTGGCCCATCTTGAGGGTGCCACGCTCCACACGGCCAATGGCAATACGACCCACATACTCGTTGTAGTCGATGGAGGATACCAGCAGCTGGGTGGGGCCTTCGGCATCGCCTTCGGGAGCCGGGATCTGATCCAGGATCTTTTCAAACAGTACGGTGAGGTCGTCACCCAGCTGGTCGGGTGCCAGACCAGCCTGACCGGTGCGGCCGGAGCAGAAGATGATGGGGCTGTCCAGCTGCTCTTCGCTGGCATCCAGGTCCAGCAGCAGCTCCAGGCACTCGTCTACAACTTCGTAGGGACGGGCGTCGGGGCGGTCAACCTTGTTGACAACTACGATGACCTTGTGGCCCAGTTCCAGTGCCTTGGACAGCACGAAACGGGTCTGGGGCATGGGACCCTCGGCAGCGTCTACCAGCAGTACAACGCCGTTTACCATCTTGAGCACACGCTCCACCTCGCCGCCAAAGTCAGCGTGTCCGGGGGTGTCGATGATGTTGATCTTCACGCCGTTGTAGTGGGCGGAAGTATTCTTTGCCAGAATGGTGATGCCTCGTTCCTTTTCCAGGGCGCCGCTGTCCATGACACGGTCTTCTACGGCCTGATTGGCACGGAATACACCACCCTGCTTGAGCATCTGATCCACCATGGTGGTCTTGCCGTGGTCAACATGGGCGATGATAGCTATATTTCTCAAATCATTTCTAACCAAACTAAGCGTCTCCTTCTATCTTTGAACGACTCGGTTTTTCCATACCGAACTATTATATCCCTTTTTTACCTGCTGCGGTAGTGCCTGACCCATCTTTTGGGGAATTTTCTTGGATTTTGCTATGCCAGGCAAGTGCCCGGATGGGGATTTTGCACATTTTGCATAGTAGCAGTTCCCGAAAAACCGCTCTGCCAGCCGGTTTGTGGCTTCTGCCACAAATCAAAACGCCCCGGCAGGCGCCAGAGCGTTGTTTGTGTCCGATTATTCGTAACTGCGCACCACCGAGATCACCTTGCCAAGAATGGCTGCTTCGGTGACGATGATGGGTTCCATGCTGCTGTTTTCCGGCTGCAGGCGGAAGTGCCCCTTCTCCTTATAGAAGGTTTTGACGGTGGCCTCGTCCCCCACGATCGCCACCACGATCTGGCCGTTTTCCGCCACCGGAGTGCGCCGCGCAATGATGACATCGCCATCCAGGATACCGGCCTCGATCATACTCTCGCCCCGGACCCTTAGGGCAAACAGCTCTGCCGGGTCATACCGGGCGGCGGCAAAGGGCACATAGCCCTCCAGCGATTCCACCGCCAGTATGGGCATACCAGCTGCCACCGTGCCCAGCAGCGGCACCTGCACTGCCCTTTCCTCCTGCCGGCCCACCAGGCGAATGCACCGGTTGCGGTTGCCGCCCATGGTGATATAGCCCATCTCCTCCAGCTCCCGGAGGTACTTGTGCCCGGTGGAGGTGGACTTGATACCCAGGGAATCGCAGATCTCCCGCACGGTGGGCGGGACCCCATCGTCCACGCACTGGCGGATGTAATCCAGCACCCGCTGATGCTTCTGTGTAAATTCCTTCATACCGTTTCCCTCCCTCCGGCTCTTATCCATTTCAGTATACCAGAACCCCGGAAAAATTGCAAACAAAAGTTCGTTTTTCGGGGAAAGACCGGAAATTTCTGGCTTCAAATAAATTTCAAAAATTCCGTCAAGACTATTCACAACACCCCGGAGGGTTTTGGCTATAATAAAACTGTACCCGAACGGTGACCGCAACACCATCGGCTGTTAGAAAGACGGCTGGCCGCAGCAGCAAACCGGCAAGCTGTTCCAGGCCGGCGGGTATCGTCAAACCCTCCTCAATTACAATACACCACAAACAAGCAGAAAACGGCTTCCCACCCTGGAGGCCGTTTTTTGCATCCTGTTCAAACACCGGCAGACTGTGGTATAATAACTGCAACAGCAGTTATTATACCGCTTTTATGGCCGGACGATCCGCAGGCAACGCCTGCTCCCGTCCCATTGGCCAATTATACCACTCCGCTTCGCTCCATGGTATAATAGCTGCAAAAGCAGCTATTATACTTATCCTATGGCCGGATTAGCCAGAAGCCTTCCGGTATCCGGTGCGAAATCGATCATCAGGAGGATTTTTTACTATGATGTACGACAACACCGAAAAGCTCCCCCGTGCCATCCTGGTCGGGGTGGACACCGGCGAATACAACGCTGAAATCTCCCTGCTGGAGCTGGAGGAACTGGCCCGCACTGCCGGTGTGGAAGTGGTGGCCACCTCCATTCAGAAGCGTCCGGCACCGGACACTGCCACCGTGGTCGGTTCGGGACGGCTGCAGGAGCTGGCCGACAGCCTGGAGCAGCTGGAAGCCGATATGCTCATCTTCGACTGCGAACTCACCGGCAGCCAGACCCGGAACATCGGCGATGCCACCGGCGTGGCCGTGGTGGACCGCACCATGCTGATTCTGGATATCTTTGCCGGACGGGCCCGCAGCAGCGAAGGCCGACTGCAGGTGGAGCTGGCACAGCTGCGGTACCGTCTGCCCCGGCTGGCTGGCAGCAGTGAAAACCTCTCCCGGCTGGGCGGCGGCATTGGTACCCGCGGCCCCGGTGAAACCAAGCTGGAAACCGACCGCCGGCACATCCGCTCCCGGATCCAGAAGCTGGAGGAAGATCTGCGGGATCTCACCCGGCGCCGGGAACAGATGCGCTCCCGCCGCAAAAAGGACGGCATCATTACCGCCGCCATCGTGGGCTATACCAATGTGGGCAAGTCCACCCTGCTCAACGCCCTCACCGATGCTGGTGTGCTGGCGGAAAACAAGCTCTTTGCCACTCTGGACCCCACTGCCCGGGCACTGCTGCTGCCGGACGGGCGCTCGGTGATGCTGATCGACACCGTTGGGCTGGTGCGCCGCCTGCCCCACAATCTGGTGGAGGCCTTCAAGTCCACGCTGGAGGAGGCCGCTGCCGCCGATGTGCTGCTCTGTGTCTGCGATGCCTCCAGCCCGGAAATGGATGAACAAATCGAGGTGACCACCAGCCTGCTGGCAGAACTGGGCGCCGCCGACACCCCGGTGATCAAGGTGCTCAACAAGTGCGATCTGGTGCCGGGGCTTCGCCCGCTGGACCGGAAGGACACGGTGCTTATCTCCGCCCGGGAGCAGATCGGCTTTGACGAACTGCTTTCCGCCATCATGGCCGCCCTGGAAC
>CAKWRB010000167.1 GCA_934845495.1 uncultured bacterium | reverse complement strand
CCTCCGGTGCGCCGCTGCACAAGCGCGGCTATCGCCAGGTGTCCACTTTGGCCCCCATCAAGGAGACGCTGGCAGCCGGTATCATCGACCTGGCTCATGTGCGACGGGACACCGTGGTGATGGATCCCTTCTGCGGCTCCGGCACCTTCCTGATCGAATCGGCGATGCACGCCATGAAGATCGCCCCCGGTATGCGCCGCCACTTTGCAGCGGAGCGCTGGGGATTTGTGCCGGAGGAGCGTTGGACCGAGATCCGGAAGGAGGCCCACGCCGGTATCTACCGGGACTCCAGGTTCCGCGGCTACGGCAGCGACCTGGATCCCGAGGCAGCAGCCCTTTCGCTGGACAATGCCCGCAAGGCCGGAGTGGACAGCCGTCTGCGGATCCAGCAGGCTGACATTGCCGATTTCACGCTGCCGGACTTCCCGGCAGCGGTAATCTGCAATCCGCCCTACGGCGAGCGTCTGCTGGAGATCAAACAGGCCGAGGAACTCTATCGCACCATGGGACGGGTGTTCCAGCCCCGGGAGGGCATGAGCTACTACATCATCAGCCCGCACGAGGAGTTTGAAAAGCTGTTCGGCCGCCCGGCCGATAAGCGCCGCAAGCTCTACAATGGTATGATCAAGTGCCAGCTGTTCATGTATTTTAAGTAAAACGAAAAAAGCCGTCTGTGGAGTGTATCCCACAGACGGCTTTTTATATGAAATGGACGGGAATCAGATCACCTTGATCTTCTTCCACTTGCCGCGCCAGAAGCGCCACAGGAAGCAGACGGCCCGGACGATCCAGTCGCAGAACATGGCCAGCCACACACCCAGCAGCCCCAGCCCCAGCCCCCAGGGGCAGGCAAAGACATAGCTCAGTGCCACACGGCAGATAAACATCGAGGCCAGCGAGACCACCATGGTGTAGACAGCGTCACCGGCGGCGCGCAGCGAGTTGGGCAGGGTAAAGGCCATCGGCCAGAAGAGCATATTGGCCACAGCGCAGTACTTGAGCACTTCGGCAGCCATCGCCATTGCCTCCGGGCTGAGGTTGAAGAGAGTCACCAGGAAGTCAGCGGAGAAGAAGAGCCCGGCGCCCATCACAAACATACTCAGGTAGCTGAGCCCCACCAGTAGCTTGGAGTAGTGGACCGCCTGCCGGATATCGCCGGCGCCGATGCACTGCCCCACAACGGTGATGATGGCCAGTCCCAGCGCAGCGCCGGGGACATTGATGACTCCTCCGATGCTGTTGGCAATGGCATTGGCTGCCACAGCCGAGGTGCCGAAGGTGGTGATCAGGTTCAGCACCAGCAGCTTTCCGGCCTGGAACATACCGTTTTCCAGTCCGGTAGGGATACCGATGAACAGGATCCGGCGCACCATGCTGCCATTGAATTCAAAGTGGAAGAGGTCGTCGATGCGAACGGTGAGTCCAGGGTGCCGGATCATGACCATGATGATGGCTGCGGCAGCCACGCGGGAGACCAGGGTGCCGATGCCTGCACCGGCAGCCCCCATGCCAAAGCCATAGATCAGAACGGCATTGACCAGAATGTTGATGATATTGATGATAAAGGAGTTGATCATCGACACCTTGCTGTTTCCCATCGCCCGGAACAGAGCGGCACTGGCATTGTACATACCCATAAAGGGATAGGCAGCCGCCGTGAGCAGGAAGTAGACCAGAGCGCTGTCCATCACAGCCGGTTCCACTTCACCAAAGATGAGGGAGAGGATATGCTGGCGAAAGACCAGTGCAATGGTCATCAATACCACCGAGATCCCGGTCATGACATAGAACAGCTGCTTGGCTGCGGTTTTGGCATTGTGAAGCTCCTGCCGACCCAGATACTGGGAGACCACCACCGCACCTCCAGTGGAGAGGGCGGAGAAGATCTGAATGATCAGAATGTTGATGTTGTCCACCAACGAAACAGCGGAGACAGTGGCTTCACCGGCAGTGGTCACCATAACGGTATCGGCCATACCCACTGTCATCAGAAGAAGCTGTTCAATGATCAGTGGTACGATCAGGCGGACCAGTGCCTCCCGGCTGAACAGAGGGGCGGTGCGATCCAGGGTCTGATTTGGTTCGGTCATATCATTCCCTCCTCAAGAAAGATAGTAAATGTAACAGTTTTTGAAACAAAATATATTATACTCCCTAAAACAAAAAACACAAGTGCAACTTTACTATGAAAGCGCGCTTGCGTTTGGCTGTTTTGTATAGGTCAGAACAGAGAAATCTCCTCGCCGGGCCGCACCAGCAGGGCAGAATCGACCCGGAAAGCCTGGGCTTTCTCCTCGTCGTAGAGGTCACCGGGCTTCATGTGGATGGGTATGGTGTGTCTGGCTTTGATCCGCCCGGCGCAGTCCATGGCCTCCTCCAGTCCCATGTTGTAGAATCCATCGGTGGGCAGCAGGGCATAATCGATGCCCATTCCGGCCATGGAATCCATGAAGGCGGTGCGGGAGGTGTCGCCGGAGGCATAGATCAGCACCCCATCCACCCGGATCAGATACCCCACGCACTCGTCAATGGGGTGGTTCCGGTTGCAGGCTGGAACCGCAGTCACCGTGATGCCATCCATCTCCGCGGTGCGGTATTCGCCGTTTACCAGCATATCCCCGGCGCGGTGCAGAATGGTATCCGGCTTCATAGTAAGCCGTTCCAGGGCATTGTGGTCATAATGTTCATGGGTGATGAGGACAATGTCGGCAGGTTTCCCGTAGCCATCACCAGCATAGGGGTCCACATAGAGGATCCGGCCGTCCCCCGCTGTAATCCGGTAGCTTCCATGTCCCTGATAGAGCAGTTTTGCCATAGTTCCGATCTCCTTTCATGTTTGGGTTCAAAGTCAGTCCGTCCACTGTTCGATCAGTTGGGACGATCTCCGATTTCGGTCAGCATCCGGTCTACCTTCTGACGAATGGTCCGGTGTGCCGGTTGATTCAGGCCGGGATCGGTGCGCAGCAGTTGGTCGGCGGCATGCCGTGCAGCGGTGAGAAGTTCCACATCGTTTGCCAGGTCAGCGATGGCAAACTGGGGCAGTCCGTGCTGGCGCTGCCCAAAGAAGTCACCCGGCCCCCGGAGCTTGAGGTCCTGTTCTGCCACTTCAAAACCGCTGTTGGTGCGGCACATGGTGCGCAAGCGCACCTGGGCATCCTGGCTGCGGCTGTCCGAAAGGAGAATGCAGGTGGACTGTACCTTTCCGCGTCCTACCCGGCCCCGCAGCTGATGGAGCTGGGCCAGGCCGAAC
>CAKWRB010000166.1 GCA_934845495.1 uncultured bacterium | reverse complement strand
ATCCGCCGATAGAGTTCGGTGGTCTTGCCGCTTCCGGCCCGACCCAGTATAAGCTGCAGCATGATGTTCCTCCTGACTGTAAAATGGAATCTACCCACATTCTAACACAAACACCGCCGAAACCGAAATAAAAAAAGCCCCTGCCCAGCGACGGGCAGAGGCTCCGGGGAAAAATCAGAACAGAGGCAACGCGATCAGACAACGGCAGCCGCCCGGCGATGCACCACCGGATAGAGCACCCGGCAGAGGGCAGTGGACACCAGGAAGCTGATGGCTGTTTCAAAGACAGCGTTGATGCCGACGAACAGCACCACAAAGGTCAGCGGATTGGCTGCGCCCATGGTGGAGGCCATTCCCTGAATGAACTCGGTGTTCCAGAAGAAGAGGACGATCGAGCCCATGAAGAACAGGGTGTTGAACACCGGGCCAAGCAGTCCGCCCACTGCATAGGAGACGGGACGGAAACGCTCGGAGCGATGCAGCCGCTCGAACACCAGCCCGGTGAGGCCGCCGGCCAGCACCCGTGCCACCACGCAGGTGATAAAGGTGCCGACGGGATTGATCGCCAGCAGCGCCACTCCAAACTGGCTGGAGCCAAAACAGGTGGCAAAGCTGGTCAGGCCAAAGACGCCACCGAGAATGGCGCCGTCCGCCGGACCCAGCAGCATGGCACCCAGGGTGACCGGAATGATGATGAGGGTGATCTCCAGCGCAAAGACGCGGATATACCCCAGCGGTGTGTAGTTGAGCAGCAGGATCAGCGCCGAAAACAGCGCAAGGCGGCTCAGACGGATGGTTTTCTGATTCAGATTCATGTGATAAGATCTCCTTACTGCCGTTCCGTCTAAATACGGATACAGCGTAATCATTTTTTGGGGTCCTCCGGGCAGATCGGCTGCCAGTGCCTCGCCCCGATGCAGGTCTGTCCCCGGACAGATCCTGCTCAGGCATACTCTTCGGCCTGCTGCACAGATTCACCGCCCTAATTCTATACCATCTGACGAAATTACGCAAGCATTCTCCAAAAATTTGTGCCCTGTCTTTGATGAATCCGGCAGCTTAATGGGAAAGGGCAAACTTGCTGAACCGCCAACCGTTTTCGGTCCGGGTCAATACGATCTCATACTTTTCCTGGGTGGTCTCTTCGGTCCAGACCAGCTCGCCCTCCTCGTTCTCCTCCTCGGCATGGTATGTGCCGATCAGGTAAAAGCGGATCTCGTCCTCGGTCCGGGAGATCAGCTCAAAGGTATCCGGGCCCAGATAGGCCGGATTGCTGCCACGGGCACCAACTGTAAAGGCCAGCTGCCCCTGATAATCCACAAAGTGAACATATCGGTGCGTTGTTCCGTCCTCCAGCACAGTGATATTGATGTTGAGTTCTTCCAGATACTCGGGTGTAAACAACCCCAGCATGGCTGTTTCAAAGTCGTCCCAGGTGGTAATGGAGCCATCGCCCACGAAGAAGCTTTCCTCTTCCTCCCCTTCCACCGTCACCGGAATCCATTCGTTGGTGCCGAATCCAGTGGAGACAAGGGTAAACTCTGCATAAGCTGTCCGTGCTTTCCGGTAGAGGGTCTGCTGTTCCTCGGTCAGGAAATCCGGCGCATCGCAGGGGGACTCCTTGACCAGCTCCAGGGCTGCAGCCGTTTTCGGGTCCTCCTGCAGCTGGATCTGGGCGGAGGACGGCTCCGGTCCGCTTTCCTGCACAGGCTCCCTTCCGGTACAGCCGGCCACCGAAAGCATCAGAAGCGCACAGCAGAGCAAAAAAATCCATCGTTTCAATCGGAACACCTCATTTCTGCATTTTGGGGGAAATTCCCCGGCTGAATGTCGGTTCACCTTGATTATACCCCTTTGTATAATACTGTCAACACATAAAAAGGCGTATGGAACGCACCATACGCCATCGGCTGCACCGGAGCAGCCCCTCCGGATCAGCCGCCCCGTGTAATATCCTGTTTCTGATACCAGGCCAGCGCCTTCTGAAAGTCCTCCGGCTCGAAGTCCGGCCAGAGCCGGTCCACCACATAAAAATCGGCATAGACCGCCTGCACCGGCAGAAAACCGGAAAGGCGGCGCATTCCGCCCCAGCGGATCACCAGGTCCACCCGGGAGACCTCCCGGGAGCGCAGCTGATCACAGATCGCCTTGCGGTTCTGCCCCGGACTCTCCAATCCGGCCAGATCCCACTCCCAGCCGTAGTTCACCAAAAAATTGACCCGGATCCCGCCGCCGTTCAGCGCCACCCGTCCGGCGGTATAGGGCCGCAGCTCCCGGGGGAACGCCGCCGCCTCGCTGTCCCCCACCACCAGCAGGGAGACCGGTTCGGCGGCGATGAGCTTCACCGCCTCGACGCAGGCAGCCGAAAAAGCCTGTACCTGCTCCCGGGGGCGGCCGCAGTTGTCGGTGGTAAACCCATAGTATGTGATCTCCTCCACCCCTGCCGCCGCTGCAAGCCGCAGCAGCTCCAGCCCCGGAGCCAGCCCATGGGCATAACCGTCCTTCTTTTCCAGTCCGGCCTGGCTGGCCCAGCGCCGGTTTCCGTCCGGAATGATCCCGATGTGTTTGGGAATCCGCATAACATCACCTTCCTTCGTTTGTGAGGAAGTATGTCCTGCTATTGCCGGTTCTATTCAGCCAATCCGCTCTCGGCCTGCAAAAAAAGCGCCCTCCCATCGGGGAAGGGCGCCGGGCCTGCTGTTTTATATTTCGGTACATTCCCGCGGGAGAAAAACCAGCCATCACCACTTTCTTCTTCCTCTTCTTGTGGATTTTCCAGTGGCCAGAGTCAGGATAATTGCGGCTGGAAGAAGCAATAAGGTCAGGATTGTCATCATGTTCCCTCCTCTCCGATCTCTGCATCGGTGTCCTCGGAGATGATGCAGCAGTCAATCGCAATGCTGCATACAGCACCTCAACTGCCTCTCTTTCCTTTTATTATAGAGGGAAAACAGAAAAATCACAAGACCCACTGACGAAATCCACATCGGGCAGCCAGAGTGGGAAAGCTCCCGCTCGAACCGCTGTTTCTGCCGATTTTCTGAAATCGCTGCTGTGTAATTTCTGTGCAGTGAACTGTGCAAAATAGCTATTCTGAGTAAAAACAAAACCTGGGTTTAAGCAAAACAAAAAGCTCACGAACAACACATTTCTGTGTGTCCATGAGCTTTTCTTTTCCGGAATACCCGGCATTCGTGGTCGGAGTAGCGGGACTCGAACCCGCGGCCTCTTGGTCCCGAACCAAGCACGCTACCAAACTGCGCTA
>CAKWRB010000165.1 GCA_934845495.1 uncultured bacterium | reverse complement strand
CCGACAAGGAAAAGTGCATCGTGGCCTACCACGAGATCGGCCATGCACTGGTGGCTGCCATGCAGAGCCACTCTGCCCCGGTGCAGAAGATCACCATCATTCCCCGCACCTCCGGCGCTCTGGGCTATACCATGCAGGTGGATGAGGGCGAACACTACCTGATGAGCCGGGAAGAGATCGTCAACAAGATCGCCACCCTCACCGGCGGCCGTGTGGCTGAGCAGGTTGTATTTAACTCCATCACCACCGGTGCCTCCAACGACATCGAACAGGCCACCAAGCTGGCCCGGGCCATGATCACCCGCTACGGCATGCACGAGGATTTTGGCATGGTTGCCATGGAAACCGTACAGAACCAGTACCTGGGCGGCGACACCTCGCTGAGCTGCTCGCCCGAGACCCAGGCCCGCATCGACACCGCCGTGGTCCAGCTGATCCGGGAACAGTACGAAAAGGCCGAACAGATCCTGACCGAAAACCGCCGCAAGCTGGACGAACTGGCCCAGTACCTGTACGAGAAGGAGACCATCACCGGCGACGAGTTCATGGAGATCCTGGAACGCAAGGAACTCCCCGAAACAGAGCCGGGAGCATAATAGAAGCAATAAAAGAGGAGCCATATGGCTCCTCTTTTTCTTTTGTCCAACAGTCAGAATTCGATCTCATACTCCAGATAACGGCGGGATTCATTCTGAACCTCGCTTGATATAGAGGTATTGCCCCCGCACTTCATTCCACTCAGCACTATGTCGATGGAGGCAGCATCCTTTTCGCTCATACCAGAAGTGGAGCTCATCTCCAGCAGAAGGGTCTGACGAAGCAACGGCGCCTGTTCATCCACGCGCAGTCTGATCAGTCCCAGAACATTCTGATCGTGCTGTAGATATCGCAGCTGCGGCTTGATGGGCGGATGTCCCGGAAAATCCATTTCGGCTGCAACCCTTGTGGCGACATACTGCTTTTGTTCCCGGTCGTAATCGTTCTTAGCACTGGCAATTTTCTTGAACTTAGCCTCTGCTTTGACGCTCCTGTTAAGCAGTGTAGTCTTTTCCTCCTTGTATGTAATCCGGAAATGCTTTGCTCCCAAATCCTGAGCGATCTTTTGCAGTTCATTGATTCGGGCATCCCTCAGATAGTCAAAATACTTACTCAACGCAAGGTAACGATTGGGATCTGTGGGATCAACAAAGTAAAACTCCTCATTCAGATTCGGATAAAGATACAACCCGAGCCCTTCCACTGAATCCTGGAAAATGTTGACCAGCTCCTGCTTCGAATAAACCGAACGGTACCCCACTGCACCGGCACAGAGCTCACTTTCCGCGTACCGCTTCTCCCGGGGAATAATCCGGACAAACCGGGGGAGTGTTTCTGAATCTTTGTACAGCTCTGATTCAAACAGCGGATTCAGCTTTTTGAGTTCATACTGCCGACTGGCTTCATCTGCAAGATCAACAGCACCTGAGAGCACCCTCTTTGCTGCGGTCCCGGCCGAACTTACAAGTGCTGCCGCATTTTCCAGCACAACCTTGCCATCCCCGTTTTGCTCGGCCTTCTCCACAACTCCCTGCAGCAGCTCCTGTGTTTTTTGACCAGCTGTACTCATAAATGTCTTGATTTTTCCGCCCTTGTCCCCGCTGCCCAAAGATACTTTTTCTTTCTGAATCAGGTCATTTTCCGCATGCACATTCTTTTTCATTCCACTTCTCCTTTTCATTGATTTCACCACAGAACCTGTAAATTTCGCGCAGACAAATCTGCATGGTCACAATGCGCTCACCTGGCTGTTGTAAAAGCGGTCGGGGTCCCGGTCCAGGCGGAATTTTCCCTGTGCGGCCAGCGCCTCTGCCCGCCGGGCCAGCCACCAGTCCCCGATGCCGGGGCGGCACTCGGCCAGTGTCCAACCAATCAGCTCTGCCAGCCGAAGGGTCTGTCCGGCCTCTGGCAGCCGGGAGAGGAGCATTCCGTCGTAAAAATCAGCCGGAACACTGTGCAGCTGCCCGTTCACCACCGCCCGGAGCGGTGCATTTTCAGCCTGCAGCTGCCGCCAGCGGTGCGAAAGAGCGTTCAGCATGGCGCGCGGCACCTCCCGGCAGCCATGTTCCAACAGGCGGTCCAGCTCCTCCGGGGCGACCTCGCCCCAGCTGGCATACACTACCGCCGTGCCATCCGGGCGGTTTTCCCAGGCGGGCAGTAGCGCAGCAGTCACCTGGGCATGGCAGGCGGCCAAACTCTCTGCAGCCGCCAGGAACCCACAGCAGGTGCCTGGGGTATGGTCCAGCCAGATCCGAACCTCTTCCCCTTCGGACAGAGTACGCAGCCGCTCCCAGACCCGGCAGCAGGTCTTCCAGTCCTCAACGATCCATTCCGGCGGCAGCTCCTGCCAGGGGTCCACCCCAAACCGGAGAAACTGCTCCCGGCGTGTGTCGCTGTCCGCAGCCCCGGCAATCGCACCGATGGAGAGGTCATCTCCCAGGCAGAGGATCTCCTGCCCTTCCCTTCCCCAGTATTTCAGCAGGCCGCTCACCGAACGATTGAAACACAGCTCCATCATCTGGATCGCCTCCTTTTCTCCCATTGTATCACTCCAGGGCGGGCCGTGCAAATCCAACCGGAAGAAAACCGATTTGACTTTTCCGCAAAAATATACTATGATAAGGAATGCGAGTAAACGAGACAACAGCGGGCACAAAGCCGAAAGGCTGTGCGTGAGGAAAGTCCGGGCTTCACAGGGCAGGATAGCTGCTAACGGCAGCCGAAGGCGACTTTAGGGACAGTGCAACAGAAAGATACCGCCACGCAAGTGGTAAGGATGGAAAGGCGAGGTAAGAGCTCACCAGCGGGCAGGCGACTGCCCGGCTATGTAAACCCTATCCGAAGCAACACCGCATAGGAGGGCATGAAGCGGCGGCCCGTCGCGTCCTCGGGAAGGTGGCTGGAGCCGTGCGGCGACGCACGGCCTAGATAGATTGTTGTTTGATACAGAACTCGGCTTATCAGCTTAGTCGCATTTATATGGCCGGGGAGTGTCTAAAAGCGCTCCCCGGCCCTTTTCCATAAAAAAGAAAAGGGAGAGGGCTTCTGCCCCTCTCCCTTTGCCTATGCCGTTTTTTCCCTGCTGGGCAGCTAGCGCACCTCGATGGATTTTCCGCTGTAGGCTTTTACTTCACCTACCACCTTAGCACAGGGGGTTACCCCATCCAGCTGCTTGACCAGCTCCACTGCCTTATCCTCCGGCAGGGCGATGAGCAATCCACCGGCCGTCTGGGGGTCGCACAACAGA
>CAKWRB010000164.1 GCA_934845495.1 uncultured bacterium | reverse complement strand
GCCTGGATTCCTCCTTTGTATGGAATTTCAACGGGCTCAATAACTTCCGCAAGATCCTGCTGGATCCCAATACCCCCATCATCGCCTGGAACACCCTGAAGTATGTGGGCATCACCATTGTGCTTACCGTTACACTGGACCTGTTCTTTGCCATCATGACCACCTACTTTATCCGGGACGAGCGTAAGGGAAACCTCTTCAAAGGGATTCTGATGATCCCCATGATCACTCCGGCTGTGGTGTATTCGGTGCTGTGGCTGTGGCTGCTGGAGGCCACCCCGGACGGAATGGTCAACAAGCTGTATATGGCCTTGGGCGGCAGTGAGCCGCTCAACTGGATTGCCCGCTATCCGTTCATCATCATCATTGCCGCCACCCTGCTCACCAGCATCGCCTATGGCACCACCGTCTTCTCTTCGGCGGTGAGGAGCATTCCAGAAAACCAGTTCCGGGCTGCCCGGGTGGATGGTGCCAGTGAGTGGGAAATCGTGCGCAACATCATTTTGCCCAACCTGCGTTTCCACATCACCTTTATTACTCTGTGGGAGATGCTGGGCCTGCTCACCAACTATGTCACCATTATGCTGATTACCAACGGCGGCCCCGGTGTCCAGACCGAGGTGTGGGCACTGAGCGCTTACCACAAGGCCTTTGCGGATAGCCAGTATGGCTATGGCGCAGCCATTTCGCTGGTGCTGATCGCAGTGGTCATGGTGCTGATGCTCGTGATCGGTGCTGTGATGCGGCATCAGGAAAAATCCCGTTCCTAAGGACCCAGGAGGCTCGATATGAAACATTCCCAAAGACCCAAGTATGAACGCCGCAGCGAGAATATTGCGGTTCTGGTGATGATCCTTTTATGCATCCCGATCCTGTTCATCTATTTTTCCTTCTTCTCCAATGCCTTTATTCTGGACAGCACCGGGGAGCTCACCCTGCAGAACTTCCGGTTCCTGTATGAGCCCATCCAGCTGAGCCAGTACACGGTGGAGCCCATCGGCAAGGCCTTCCGCAACACAGTTCTGTTCACCGCGGTGGCCACCACCCTGGAGGTGACCATCAGCTGCATGGCCGGCTATGCTCTGGCCCGTATGGAGTTTACCGGCAAGCGGGTGATTTCCTTCTCGCTGCTCAGCCTGCGGCTCTTCCCCGGTGTGCTGCTGCTCATCGGTGTGCTGTATGTGCTGCTGCACCTGGGCATCCTCAACACCCTCACCGGTGTAATCGTGGTGGCGATTGCCCTGCGGCTGCCGGGCAGCACCTTTATTATCCGCAACTTCTTTGCGGGGATCCCCCAGGATATTGAAAACTCTGCTCTGGTAGACGGCTGCAACCGCCTCACCGCCTTTTTCCAGGTCATTATCCACATGGTAAAGCCGGGCCTGGCTTCGATCAGCATCTTTGCCTTCATGAGCGCTTGGTCCAACTACCTGCTGTTCAATGTCCTGATTTTCAACACCAAAACACCGGTGCTGGCCACCTACCTGCGTGTGCTTTCCCGGAACGACCAGATGATCGCCGACTACGGCGTATTTGCCGCCATGGCGCTGGTGTATATGCTGCCGGTGCTGGTATTCTTCTTCATTTCCCAGCGGCAGCTCATGCAGGGAACCATTTCTGGAGGTAAAGGTATATGATCCGTATTGAAAATCTCCGCAAGGAGTTTGATAAGGGTGTTGTCGCACTGGACAGCATCAATCTCACCTTTGACGAGGGCAGCTTCATCGCCCTGCTCGGCCCGTCCGGCTGCGGCAAGACAACTACCCTCAACTGCATCGCCGGTCTGCTGGAGCCCACCAGCGGTTCCATCTTCTTCGATGACCGCGATGTCACCAATCTGGCGCCCAAGGACCGCAACATCGGCATGGTGTTCCAGTCCTATGCCCTCTATCCCCACATGAAGGTGATCGACAACATCGCCTTCTCCCTGAAGCAGAAGGGAATGCCCAAGGCGGAACGGCATGAAAAGGCCCGGCAGATGGCACAGAAGCTGCAGATCGAGCATCTGCTTGACCGGATGCCCGGTGAACTCTCCGGCGGTCAGCAGCAGCGAGTTTCGATGGCGCGCGCTCTGGTCAAGGAACCCCAGGTGCTGCTGCTGGACGAGCCGATGTCCAACCTGGATGCCCGCCTGAAAATCGAGATCCGGGACGAGATCCGCCGCATCCAGCAGGATCTGGGTGTGACCTCCATCATCGTCACCCACGACCAGGAGGAGGCCATGGCCATGGCGGATAAGATCGCCATTCTGGATAACGGCCGCATTCAGCAGTTCGACACCCCGGAGATGCTCTATCACAAGCCGGCCAACCTGTTTGTGGCCCACTTTATGGGCAACCCGCCCATGAACTTCATCGGCGCTTCGGTGGCCGAGGAGGAGGGTGCCATCTGGCTGCAGGGCGAGAGCTTCCGGGTCAAGGCTCCGGCTCCCCTGGCGGAAAAGCTCGCCGGCAAGGCGGGAACTCCCGTGGTGATCGGTGTGCGCAGCCATCAGGTGGATGTGCTGCTTGCCCCCGCCGAGGAAACCCTGGAGCTGCCCCTTTCGCTGGTGGAGAACCTGGGCAAGGAGATCATGATCTCCGGCGAGCTGGATGGAGCACTGGTCCGTGTAACTGTGCCTGCCAACTTTGAAGGCAGCTACGAGGGCCTGCGGGACCTGCGCCGTCAGGGCGGCAGCGTCTACCTCAGACTCCACGAGGACTACAACATCTTTGATAAGGAAAGCGGAGCCAATCTACTCATCTGAACAGGAGGGACAAGGCATGACATTTCTGGAACAGCTCCGGGCAGATCACGGTAAAAAACTGATGATCGGCGGTCATCGGGGGCATCTTTCGGAGATCCGGGAGAACACCATCGAAAACTACAAGCAGGTTCTGGGCAGCGGCATCAGCCATATTGAAATCGATATTCAACTCACCAAGGACAATGTGGCGGTCATCTACCACGATTATGAGCTGAGCGACCGCACCAGCCTGACTGGCCGCATTCGGGATTACACCCTGGCAGAGCTGAAGGCAGCATTTGAGATCGACACCCTGGACGAGTCGGTGGCCTGGTGCAAGAAAAATCAGCAGGCAGTGGCCTTTGAACTCAAGAGCCGGGCCCTGGATATGTACGATTTCATGCCGGAAATCGCCCGTCAGATGGTGGAGGTGCTGCGCAAGTACGATTTCTTTGAGATGTGCTTTGTGTTCAGCACCGATTTCCGCACGCTGCGCATGATCAAGGAGATGGAGCCTCGTACCCCCATTGGCCTGATCGTGCCCTTTATCCCGGCTGATCCGGTG
>CAKWRB010000163.1 GCA_934845495.1 uncultured bacterium | reverse complement strand
GATCCTCTATCACAAGCCGGAAATCGGGGATATGGAGCTGATGCGCTCAGGGCTCAACATCGGTCGGGACATCATGGGCACGATGGCAAACACCCTGGTGCTGGCCTATGTGGGCAGTTCGCTGCACATGATCCTGCTGTTGCTGGCCTACAACAACGATGTGGGTTCGATCATCAACCGGGAGACCATTGCGGTGGAGCTGCTCCAGTCGGTAGCGGGCAGCATCGGGATTTTGCTCACGGTGCCATCCACGGCAGCGGTGACGGTGCTGGCACGCCGGTGGTTCCAGAGCCATGCCCAGCGCCAGCAGGAGGAAGAAGCCATCGCCGCCGCAGCCCCGCCCCAGCCTCTGCCGGAGCCGGTCCAGCCCGGGCCCGAACCGTCCTCGACGGTGGAGGAACTGTGGAGAGAATACCAGAAGCAGGAAAAATAATGGCGGAGTGTCCAGAAAAAACCGGCAGTTCGTGCCATGATGAAGTCGATTTGCCAAAAAAGCTATTTTATTTTTATGCGGTCAATGGTATAATAACGTCAGAAAGGGCGCAGTGCGCCCTTGCGTCTGCCGGAACCCCTGCGGCGGCTCTGTCCGGCCGGGGTTTTCCAGAAGTGCGATGCAGCCCGGAAAACAGAACACCGTTTGGAGGAAATACCTGCCCGGCAACTTGGCCGGGTGGAGCGCGGTGCGCCCTGATACAGGATCGGGGCCGGCACGGCGGCGGAGCTGCACCGGGCAGAATCAAGAAACAGAACTGGAACCGCTGCGGAGGGACCGGAAGCGGTTGATGAACGAAGATACAGTATGATCATACAGGAGAGAATGGGAATGGAAAAGTATGTAGTTACCGGAGGCGCAGTCCTCAAGGGTGATGTCACCATCAGCGGAGCCAAAAATGCGGTGGTGGCCATCATTCCGGCTACTATTCTGGCACGGGATATCTGCGTCATTGAAAATATCCCCAACATCAGCGATGTAACAGCACTGCTCAATATCCTGCGGGAGCTGGGCGCCAAGGTGCGTCTGCTGGATAAGACCACAGTGGAGATCGATACCACCCAGATCGGGGAACCGGTGATTCCCCACGAGCTGGCAAAGCCGCTGCGCGCCTCCTATTACTTCCTGGGTTCGCTGCTGGGACGCTGCGGCCGTGCCGATGTATCGCTGCCGGGCGGCTGCAACTTTGGCGGAGTCCGCCCCATCGACCAGCACATCAAGGGCTTCCAGGCCCTGGGAGCGGATGTATCGGTGAACTATGGAATGGTGACCATGACCAGCCAGGAGCTGAAGGGCGAGCACATCTACTTCGATGTGGTGTCGGTGGGTGCTACCATCAATGTGATGCTGGCTGCCGTCAAGGCCAAGGGCGTCACCATCATGGAAAATGTGGCCAAGGAGCCGCACATTGTGGATCTGGCCAACTTCCTCAACTCGATGGGTGCCGATATCCGCGGCGCCGGTACCGATGTCATCAAAATCCACGGGGTGGATGTGATGCACGGCACCAACTACTCGATCATTCCCGACCAGATCGAAGCTGGTACCTATATGGTGGCAGCTGCTGCCACCGGCGGCGATGTACTGATCCGCAATGTGATCCCCAAGCACCTGGAATCCATCACCGACAAACTCCGAAAGGCCGGGGCAGTGGTGGAGGAATTTGATGACTCCATCCGGGTGAGCCGTTCCGGGCCGATCCTGCCGGTGAATGTAAAGACCATGCCCCATCCGGGCTTCCCCACCGATATGCAGCCGCAGATGGCAACCATGCTCTGCTGTGCCGGCGGCACCAGCATCGTTTCGGAAGGCGTGTGGGACAACCGCTTCAAGTATGTGGACGAGCTGCGCAAGATGGGCGCCAACATCCAGGTGGATGGCAAGGTGGCCGTCATTGAGGGGGTAGAGCGCCTGACCGGTGCGCCGGTGCGCGCACTGGATCTCCGGGCGGGAGCCGCCATGCTCATCGCTGGGCTGATGGCAGATGGCCGCACCGAGGTGGAGGATATCCACCACATTGAACGCGGCTATTCCGACCTGGTGGAAAAGCTCAACCGGCTGGGCGCAGAGATCCGCAAGGTGCCCTGCACCGAGCTGGAAGCAGAGCGGGCCCTGTCCTGATTGGTTTGACTGAAAACAGAGCGATCCGGCTCCTGTGCGGAAGTCCGGGTCGCTTTTTCATTGTTTGATTGTATAGAGAGGATTGGTTACCACTTTGGCAAGATTTTGTACCCTTTACAGCGGTTCTTCCGGAAACAGCAGCTACATCGGCACCGGAACTGGCGGCATCCTGGTGGATGCCGGTGTCTCCTGCAAGGCACTGCTGGCTGCCCTGTCCGCCCGGGATATCCGGCCGGACAGCCTCCGGGGGCTGTTTCTCACCCATGAACACACCGACCACATCAAAGGGGTGCGGGTGCTGCTGAAAAAGTATGCCATTCCGCTGTTCGCCCCCCGGGAGACACTGGAGTGGCTGGCGGACCGAGGAGAGCTGCCGGCAACGGCCCCGGTGCAGGAGATTTCGGCCGGCAGTGTGATCGCCGCTGGCGACCTGGAGATCCGCCCCTTTGCCACCAGCCACGACTCCCTTT
The DNA here is from genome assembly GCA_934845495.1 of uncultured bacterium. Lineage (GTDB taxonomy): Bacteria > Bacillota > Clostridia > Oscillospirales > Ruminococcaceae > Avimicrobium. The sequence continues at coordinate 715 of CAKWRB010000163.1, read as the reverse complement.
CCAGCGTTGGCTATGCAGTCAGCCTGCCCGATGGCCGCAAAATCTCGGTGGCTACCGACCTGGGCTATGTGAGTGACGAGGTGCATCGGGCCATCCATGGCAGCGATCTGGTGCTGCTGGAATCCAACTACGACGAGGCCATGCTCCAGTGCGGGCCCTATCCCTATCCGCTCAAGCGGCGCATCGCATCGGACAGCGGACACCTTTCCAACAGTTCCAGTGCCCTGGAGGCCCGCACCCTGGTGGACAGCGGCACCACTCGGCTGGTGCTGGGGCACCTGAGCAAAGAGAACAATCACCCGGAGCTGGCCCGGGAGACGGTGCGCAGTGAGCTGACCATGGCCGGAATGGCGGAGGGCGGGGACTATCTGCTGAGTGTGGCGCCCCGCACCGAACCGGGGCCGATGATGATTTTCTAAGAGGGGGAGACACCATGCTGAATGTGACACTGATTGCGGTGGGCAAGCTCAAGGAGCGCTACCTTACCGATGCCTGCGCCGAGTACGAAAAGCGGCTGGGCGCCTACTGCCGCCTGCGGGTGGTGGAGGTGGACGAGCACCGGCTGCCCCAGAACCCCTCCGAGGCACAGATCCGGGCTGGTATCGAGGCCGAGGGCCGGGAGATCCTCAGCCGGATCCCGGCTGGCAGCTACCTGATCCCCCTCTGCATTGAGGGAAAACAGCTCACCTCAGAGGAGTTTTCCCAGACGCTGGAT
>CAKWRB010000162.1 GCA_934845495.1 uncultured bacterium | reverse complement strand
GCTATACCGTTTCTCTCTCGCCTTAGAATGTTTTCTTAACTGGACACCCCTAAAGGAGCAGTCCTTTTTCTCATACTGATTGCGGTTTTTTGGGGGGTTATTCGGCAGGGGTGTCGGCCTCGGCCTCGGCCGGCTCGGCGCTGTCCGCAGTCTCCTCCTCGTCCTCGTGGGGGGCGCGGCAGAGGGATACCAGGCGGCTCTCCTCCCCGATGCGCATCACACGCACACCGCCGGCATACCGGCTCTGGGTGGAGATCTCGGCCACCGGGATCCGGATGATGATGCCGTCATCGCTGATGAGGATCACATCGTCCGCTTCCTCCACGGCCAGAACGCCCGCTACCGGCCCGTTCTTCTGGACATCATAGTTCTTGATGCCCTTGCCGCCGCGGCTCTGCAGGCGGTATTCTGCCGGTTCTGTGCGGCGTCCCTGGCCATTCTCGGATACGGTCAGCACGGTGGTGCCTTCCATTACCGGCACCATGCCCACAACGATATCGTCCTCTTCCAGGTTGAGCGCCCGCACGCCCCGGGCTGTACGGCCCATCACACGGGCATCGGTCTCGCTGAAGCGGATCGCCATGCCCTGCCGGGTGGCAACGATCAGCTCGTCCTCTCCGCCGGTCAGCCGTACCCAGGCCAGCCGGTCGCCCTCGTCCAGCGAAACGGCGATCAGGCCCATCTTACGCACATTGCGGTAGGCCGAAAGCTCGGTGCGCTTGATGACACCCTGTTCGGTGACCATGCACACGAACTTGCCCTCGTCCTCGGGGCGCACCCGGATCATCGAGGTCACCTTCTCCCCCTTCTCCAGCTGGAGGAGGTTGACGATGTTCGAGCCCACGCTGGCGCGGCTGCTCTCGCTGATCTCGTAGCCCTTGAGGCGGTGTACCCGGCCCCGGTCAGTGAAGAAGAGGATATAGTCGTGGGTGGAGCAGAAGAACAGTTCCTCCACAAAATCCTCCTCCCGCTGGCTCATGCCGGAGATACCCCGGCCGCCTCGGCGCTGGGTCTTGTAGGTGTCGGCAGGCTGGCGCTTGATGTAGCCCAGATGGGTCAGGGTGATAACGCAGTCGCCCTCGGGGATCAGATCCTCGATGTCCACCTCACCGCTCACAGCCTGCACCTCGGTGCGGCGGGGATCGGCATACTTCTGGCGGACGGCGTGCATCTCGTCCTTGACGATGGCCTTGAGCTTCTCTTCATCGCTGAGAATGCTCTCCAGTTCTGCCACCTTCTGAAGGATCTCGGCCAGTTCCTCCTCGATCTTGATGCGCTCCATACCGGAGAGCTGGCCCAGACGCATGGCCACAATGGCACTGGCCTGCTCATCGGTGACACCAAACCGCTCCGAGAGGTTCTTCTTGGCATCGGCCTGGTCGTCCGAATGGCGGATGATACGGATCACCTCGTCGGTGTGATCCACCACCAGCTTCATACCCTCCAGGATATGCTCCCGATCCTTGGCCTTGCGCAGGTCGTACCGGGTGCGCCGGGTGATGACCTCCTCCTGGAAGTCGATGTAATGGGTGAGGATCTCCTTGAGGGTCATCACCTTGGGCTGGCCGTCATGGAGGGCCAGCATGATAACGCCCACGGTATCCTGCAGCTGGGTGTAGTTGTACAGCTGGTTGAGCACCACCTGGGCATTGGCGTCCCGCTTGAGCTCCACCACGATGCGCATACCGTCCCGGTCCGATTCGTCCCGGAGGTCGCTGATGTCGGTGATGCGCTTCTCCTTAACCAGGCCGGCGATGGATTCAATCAGCCGGGCCTTGTTGACCATGTAGGGGATCTCGGTGATGACGATCTTCTCCCGGCCGTTCTTATGCTCCTGGATCTCGGCACGGCCCCGCAGGGTGATCTTGCCCCGGCCGGTGCCATAGGCGGCACGGATGCCGCTGCGGCCCATGATGATGCCGCCGGTGGGGAAATCCGGGCCCTGAATGCAGGTCATGATCTCGTCCAGGGTGGCATCGGGATTGTCCAGCAGCAGGTCCACGGCATCCACCACCTCGCCCAGGTTATGGGGCGGGATATTGGTGGCCATACCCACGGCAATACCGGTGCTGCCGTTCACCAGAAGGTTGGGGAACCGGCTGGGCAGAACGGTGGGTTCCTTGAGGCGGTCATCGTAGTTGGAACCGAAGTCCACTGTCTCCTTGTCAATGTCGGTGAGCATCACGGTGGAGATCTTGCTCATCTTGGCCTCGGTGTATCGGTAGGCGGCCGGGGGGTCGCCGTCCACCGAACCGAAGTTTCCGTGGCCGTCCACCAGCGGATACCGCATCGAGAAGTCCTGAGCCAGGCGCACCAGGGCATCGTATACCGAGGCATCGCCATGGGGGTGGTACCGGCCCAGCACGGCGCCGACGGTATCGGCACACTTGCGGTAGGCCTTTTCCGGCGAGAGGCCATTTTCGTACATGGTATAGAGAATCCGGCGATGGACCGGCTTCAGGCCGTCCCGCACATCGGGCAGGGCACGGCTCACGATCACCGACATCGAATAATCCAGGAAACTCTTTTTCATCTCCTGTTCGATGTCGACCGTGATGATCTTATTGTTTTCCTGTTCCATTCCAGTCACCAATTTCGCTCCTTACTTCTTCTTCTTTTGGATCTGCTTCTGCTCAAAATGCTCGCCCAGCTCCTGCTGCAGGCGATCCCGCAGGGCCCGGTAGGAGGCGCTGCCGTCGTCCCGCTTGATGTGCAGGGCGGAGTTCTTCACCGTCACCAGCGAGAGGTAGTTCTCGGTCTCGTAGGCGACCTTGAAGAAGGAATAGGGCATCAGCGAGCCCTTGTTGACGGTATCGCTCAGCTGCAGGCCGTGCTTTTTGGCCTCGGCCGAGAACTTAATGCCCCGGGGGTTCATCTGCTTCACAGCGCCCCGGCCGGCACGGCTGGTGATGCCCTTGATCCAGATGCCCAGACCCACCGCTGCAAAGGCGGCGATCATCGAGAACAGGTCCCGGGTCACGATAAAGTTCGCCGTGGGGAACAGCGCAAAGATGCACATGGCATAGGCGGCGATGTTGTACATACGGGTGCGGCCCTTGGCCTTTTCCAGGTCCAGCATGGCCTCACGCATATCCTCCGGCTTCAGTACCCAGCGGTACTTGCCCGGCTTGCGGCGGCTCTCCTCGATCTCGACCTGCTCCCGCTCATAGGCCTCCCACTGGGCATTGTCGTCCTCTTCGGCCTCGGCTTCGGGGGCTTCTTCACCGGCTTCAGCCGGGGCAGCAGCCGGCTCTTCGGCGGCGGCCGGGCCGGGGGTTTCGTTTATGGGCTCCTCCTGCTCCTCGGC
>CAKWRB010000161.1 GCA_934845495.1 uncultured bacterium | reverse complement strand
AGAGGGGGATAATCCCCCTATGAAAAAATGCGGCGCACAAGGCCTAAGTGTCAGCACCCAGAAAAGGGCCGCATTTTCGGAGGGGGGCAGGGGGAACCGTAGGTTCCCTACCACATTTGAGTGAGCGAAGCGAACGGGAATACCCGCCGCAGCGGCCACCTTGCATCGCAAGGTGGGCTGCACCAAACGAAAAAGCACCCTTTCGGGTGCCTTTTTTCGTTTGGTGCGGAAGATGGGACTCGAACCCACACACCAAAGGTACTGGCTTCTAAGACCAGAGCGTCTACCATTCCGCCACTTCCGCCTGTGATTCCTGCCCTGTGTACAGCCGGGCAGCAAGCATCGTCATTATAGCATTTCGGAGCCGGTTTTGTCAATTTCCTTGTTCGCCCTCCCGGGACAGTTCTGCTTCGGCGGCGATCTCCAGCGCCCGGATCCGCCGGGTGGCCAGGGTGATCTGGGAGCGATACCGCTGGGGCTCTGCCTTGGCCTCCAGCGCCCGGCAGGTGGCCCGGAGCTTGTGCAGGAGCGAATCGATCTGCCGGGCGGCCTCCCGGAGTTCTTCAGTGGTATACTGCATCTTCTTTTTGTCCTCCTATGGAGTTTATCTTCTGACATAGATCAGGTCGGTCATACAATGTCGGTTATACGATTATAATACCATAACATATCAAGAATGTCATTCAGCAATGGGACAATCCGCCCTTGCCTGTCCCCTGGGGTTGTGTTAGGATAAAGGTATTCCAACCAGGGAGGTGCGCCCAATGCCCACTGTTTATTTCACGGCCGACCCCCACTTCGGCCATGCCAACATCATTCGCTACGAGAACCGGCCCTTTGCCTCGGTGGAGGAGATGGACCGGGAGCTGATCCGCCGCTGGAACGAAACGGTCACCCCGGAGGACACCGTCTATCTGCTGGGGGATTTCTCCTTCTATGGCAAGGAAAAATCCGCCGAGATTCTGGCTGCTCTTCAGGGACAGATCCAGCTGGTGATGGGAAACCACGACACCCGCAGCCCCCAGTGGTACCGGGACTGCGGCTTCCGGGAGGTATACGACTGCCCGATCCTCTTTGAGTCCTTCTGGCTGCTCTCGCACGAGCCGCTCTACCTCAACAGCAATATGCCCTATGGCAATCTGTTCGGCCATGTGCATGGCAACCCGGCCTATGCCGATGCCAGTGCCCAGTCCTGCTGTGTCTGCGTGGAGCGCACCGATTACCGTCCCATCTCCTTTGAAGAAGTCAAACGCCGCATGGGGCTGACTGTATAAACCCAAAATCCGATGAAAGGTGGTTTTTTTACCATGAATATCCTGCTTCTTTCCGGCAGTCCCCGGAAAAACGGAAACACCAACGCCCTGCTGGCAGAACTGGCTGCCGGTATTGCCGAAGCCGGCCGGCACACCGTCCAGACAGTGGATGTCACCCGGCTGAACATCCACCCCTGCCTGGGCTGCGATGGCTGCAAGCGCGGCGGCAAGGTCTGTGTCCAGAAGGACGACAGCCAGGGCCTGATGGAACAGCTGCGCCAGGCCGACTGCATCGTCTTTGGCACCCCGGTGTACTGGTGGGGCATGACCGCCCAGCTCAAAACCGCCATCGACCGGCTCTATGCCGATTCCAGCGTTCTCAAGGGCAAGCCGGTGGGGCTGATCGTCACCGGTGCGGACGACCTCTCCAGTCCGCAGTACCGGCTGATCCGGGAACAGTTCCAGTGCATGGCCGAGTATGTGGGCTTTACCCTGCAGTTCACCCGGGAGGTGGCTGCCGGTGCCGCCGGTGAGGTGCTGCAGCGCCCCGACCTGCTCCAGGAGATCCGGGACCTGGGCCGCTCGCTGTAAACCGGGCGCCAAACCGACTCGATAAAGGGGGAATACCGTTGAAATCCATCACCAAACGCCTGGGGGCCCTGCTGCTGGCCCTGGGGCTGACCGTTTCGCTGGCGGCCTGTTCGACCAGTGATCCCGCCGTGGTACAGAGCCGCTTTGATGAGTTCACCGAGCAGATGTTCCGGGACAGCATCGAGGGCGACTTTGTCGGCTCGCTGTTCTTTGTGGAGGACCCGGATGCCTATGGCCTGGACCGCACCGATCTGGAAGTGGTCATCGGTCCGGAGGAATCGGACGAGGCCTTCCGGGAGGGCGGCAAAATGGCCAAATCGATGCTCCGGACCCTGCGCCGGTTCGACCGCTCCCTGCTCACCCCGGAACAGCAGGACAGCTATGACTTGATCGAGTGGAGCGGTGAGCTGAACCAGCAGAGCTATGAGGACCGGTTCCGGTATTATGGCAGCTACTTTTCTGCCCTCAGCGGGGTACACACCAATCTGCTCACCACCCTGAGCGAACTGCAGGTGCGGGACGAAACCGACCTGCAGCAGCTGCCCGAACTGCTGCGGAGCATTCCCGACTACATCGACAGCCTGCTGGAATACACCCGCAAACAGCAGGAACACCAGCTGCTGACCATCGACTTTGAGGCGGTGATCGAAGTCTGCGATGCCACCGTCAGCCAAGGGGAAAACGGCACCGTCCTGCAGAACCTGCTGGCACAGGCCGAGGGGCTGGGGCTGCCGGAGGAAACCGTGGCCCGCTACCAGGAGGAGATCCGCACCGCCTACCGGGAGGCCTTCCTCCCCAGCTACCGCAAAATCGCCGACACCATGCGCGAGCTGCAGAGCGGCTTCAACAACCCCGGCGGACTGGCTGCCCTGCCCGATGGCCGGGAGTACTACGAACTTCTGTTTGCCGCCGCCACGGCGCTGGACGAATCCCCCGAGGCCATCGCCCAGCTGGCAGAACAGCGGCTGGACAAGGCCATCTCCCGGCTGGGAGGGCTGGCCTTCCTCTATCCCGATGCGTACAATGCCTGGCTGGAGGGGCAGTACACCACCCCCTTTACCAGCTATGAGGAGATGCTCCTCCACCTGGACAAAGCCACCGATGGCAGCTTCCCGGCGGTGGGAGAACTCTCCTATGTGATCGACCCCATTCCCGCTGATGTGGCCAACAGCGGTGTGGCTGCCTACTTCATCAATCCTGCCGTGGACGAGCGCGATGCCCTGCGCATCCGGGTCAACACCGAACACACCGAGGAGCTGGGCGCCCTGGGCACCTTTACCACCCTGGCCCATGAGGGGATCCCCGGGCACATGTATGCCGCCGCTTACAGCCACCAGAACCTGCAGTCGGACTTCCGGAAGGTGACTGCCTCCCAGATCGGCTACAACGAGGGCTATGCCACCTATGTGGAACTGCTGAGCCTGGGCTACCTGGAAGAACTGGGGATCCCGGAACCGGTGCTGAAGATGGAGCGGCTCAACAC
>CAKWRB010000160.1:1133-3340 GCA_934845495.1 uncultured bacterium | reverse complement strand
AACCCACGTAACCAGCTTGGAAGGCTGGAATTCTACCATTGAACTACACCCGCATCATCATCGCCAAGCGACAATATTTATTCTAACAAACATGGGGCGATTTGTCAATAGAAAATCCAAAAAAGATTTTGATTTTTTTATTGATCAGGATGCACTCTTGGTTGTGTTCAAATGCACCACTGGAAGATCGATGTTCTTATAGACACTCCACATCCGGATGCCAAATACCACAGCCAGCGAAATGTAGGTTGCGAGCATTTTATCCATAATGGGATAGATAAACCACAGGACTACTGCACCAGCCAGTGCAGCAGAGGCATAGATCTCCTTACGCAGCACGATCGGCACTCGCTGCAGCAGGATGTCACGAATCACACCGCCGCCTACCGCAGTGATCACCGATACGAAGACCAGCTGGGGCAGGTTATACCCTGCATCCAACCCTCGGACCCCGGTATCGATGGCAAATACAGCCAGACCGATGGCGTCAGCCGTCAGCATGAGTTTGCTCCACTTTTCGCTCTTGGTAGCGATGGCAAGAAGCGATGCCGCAATGACGATCATGATGGTGGTGTAGCTGCTGAAGAAGCGCGGAACTCCCACATTCATCACCACATCACGGGTAATACCACCACCACAGGCTGTGGAGAATGCACACACAAAAATGCCGAATATATCCAGCTCATACCGGATTGCAAGGTAGGCCCCGGACAGGGCAAATGCAAATGTACCGATATAATCCATGATGCTGATTGTTTGCATACTCATCAGCTTGTGTCCTCCCCATCATCTGTGATCGTCCGCAGTGTCCCCTCTGTATCGAGCAAACACATTCTCCAGTGTACGGCCCGCAATTGCCGTAAAATCACACTATCTTTAAGTATACAGGGACAACTCTTTGCTGTCAATTAGCCGGATGTTCTGAAATTTTTCGTTCAATCTGAGCATTCCTCACAATGGATTTTTTCATACAGAGACAGCTGTCCGCCATTTTCCGATATAAAAAGGCAGCTGCCAGAACAGCAGCTGCCTCGGTGCAAAACTCTCGTTTTTTTATTTCTGGGAAGCCAGATCGATCAACCGGGTAAACAGGCCCTTGAACACCGGATAGTCGTTGTACAGCTCCTCCGGATGCCACTGCACTGCAAACACCAGTCCGTCTTCGCTTTCCAGCGCCTCGGGGATACCATCGTTGGTGCTGCCTACGATCTGCAGCCCCTCTCCCAGCTTTTTGATTCCCTGGTGGTGGTACGAGTTGGTGTAGATCTCCTTGCCCAGGATCCGGCCCAGCGCACTGGTTTCGTCCATAGTCACCTTATGGGTGGGCACATTGCGCAGATCAAGTGACTGGGAATGGCAGATCGCACCCGGAACCTGTGAAGGAATATCCTGGTACAGGCTGCCGCCAAAGGCCACATTCAGCACCTGGAAGCCACGGCAGATGCCGAAAATCGGCTTCTTCTGCTCCCGGGCCAGACGGATCAGCTCGAAGTCATAGCGATCCTTCTCCCGATTGATGTAGTTGACCTGCGGCACCGGATCCTCCCCGTAGTATTCGGGGGCGATGTCCTCTCCGCCGGGGATCAGCAGTCCATCCACCAGTTCCATATACTCAGCACACCGGGAGGGATCTTCGGTCACCGGGATCAGCACCGGGATGCCGCCTGCATCGATGATGCTCTTGACATACCCCTTCTGAATTATATAATTGCGGGGGCTGATGCTCTGAAAAATAAAACAAATGAGTCCAATTCTTGGCTTTTTCATACCAACACCTGCTTTCTTGTTCATCTTGGTACCGGGCCCTTGCCAGTGGTACTTCTCTTTATTTTATTATATCGGATGGGAAAATCATTGTAAACGTTTCTGAATGAGTTTACCCTGAAAAGCAGGGCACAAACTTCCCACCGGAACAAAAGAGCAGGCATTCGGCTCCTTTTATTCCTCCATCTGGCGGCCCAGGAACAGGGCTGCAGCCATCACGAGCTTCTGGTCGGCCTCCGAGGGCAGGCGGCGCTCCTCCCCTGCCGTGAGGACCACTGCGCCGCAGACATCTCCTGCTGCCAGAATGGGACAGATCGCTGCTGCCGGGCGGTCGTAGCCCTCCACCGCATAGACCGGTGCAGAATGGGGATTCTCCAGAAGATAGGTCTGCCGGGACTCCATGATTTCCTCCAGTGCTGGTGCAGCCCGGCGCTCCAGCACCT
>CAKWRB010000160.1:0-1123 GCA_934845495.1 uncultured bacterium | reverse complement strand
CGATGACATGGTCACGGTCACAGATCAGCACCGGCGCTGTGAGCACCTTTCCCAGCACTTCGGCATAGGCTGCTGCAAACTCCCCCAGCTCCCCCAGCGGCGAATATTTTTTGAAGATGACCTCGCCCTCGTTGTTTGTGAAGATCTCCAGCGGGTCCCCCTCCCGGATCCGCATAGTCCTGCGGATCTCCTTGGGGATCACCACCCTTCCCAGATCATCGATGCGGCGCACGATTCCTGTGGCTTTCATATCGCTTTCCTCCTGCTGTACTTCTGTTTTTCATCGGAAAAATTTTCTTCCCAACGGATTACTGTTAGTATTTACTGCTCTGTGAAAAATATTCCGCCGCATCCAGTTTCCCACAGATTCTTCTGCAATGAAAAAATCCCCTCCGGCATCGGCCAGAGGGGATTTTTGAAGATAACACTCAGTTGTCAGCGCTCCTCACGGAAGTAGTTGAGGCCGCAGCTCTTGGGCTGGGCATGCTCCCGGCTGGAACGCATACTGGTTACAACCAGCACCAGGATAGTCGCCGCATAGGGCAGCATATCGTAAATCTGCGCCGGCAGGCCAGGGATGCTCACATACATACGCATGATGGTGAGTCCGCCGAAGATCAGCGCCACCACCATACCGCGGAACGGCCGCCAGGTGGAGAAGATAACCAGTGCCACCGCCAGCCAGCCGTAACCGCTGACACAGCCATGCACCCACACACCGGAGGTGGTCACCATGCTCATGTACATGCCGCCGATGCCGCAGATACCGCCGCCGATCACGGTGGCAGCATACTTATAGAGGGTGACATTGATGCCCACGGCATCTGCAGTGGCTGGGTCTTCGCCCACTGCCCGGAGGTTGAGCCCCACCCGGGACCGGGTCAGGAACCAGGACAGGAACACCGCCAGCAGAATAGCCAGGTAGACCAGCCAGTTGTAGTTGAACAGCAGCGGACCCACCACCGGAAGCTCCGAGAGGACCGGGATCCGGAGACCGGAAAAGGCCGCCTTGGTCACCGAAGACACGGCCACATAGCCGCCGGCCTTCTGGCCGATGTATTCGCCGAAGAAGTTGCCGAACCCGGTGCCGAAGATGGTCAGGGTCAGACCGGTGACATTCTGG
>CAKWRB010000159.1 GCA_934845495.1 uncultured bacterium | reverse complement strand
CAATGGGAATTTATGAGGAACTGCAGGCCCGCGGCCTGATTGCACAGGTAACTGATGAACCGGAAATTCGGGAACTGATCAACAATGGTGGTGCCCGGTTCTATATTGGCTTTGACCCGACCGCAGACTCGCTGCATGTGGGCCATTTTATGGCACTCTGCCTGATGAAGCGTCTGCAGTTGGCAGGCAACCGCCCCATCGTTCTGATCGGCGGCGGCACTGGTATGATCGGTGACCCCTCCGGCCGAACCGATATGCGTACTATGATGACCCCAGAGACCATCCAGCACAACTGTGACTGCTTCAGGAAGCAGATGGAGCGCTTCATTGAGTTTGGTGAGGACAAGGCCGTCATGGTCAACAACGCGGACTGGCTGATGGACCTCAACTATGTGCAGCTGCTGCGGGAAGTGGGCGCACACTTCTCGGTCAACAATATGCTCCGTGCTGAATGCTACAAGCAGAGAATGGAAAAGGGCCTGAGCTTCTTGGAGTTCAACTACATGATCATGCAGGCATATGACTTCCTGCATCTGCACACCGCCCTGGGCTGCAATATGCAGTTCGGCGGCAATGACCAGTGGAGCAATATGCTGGCCGGCACAGAGCTGATCCGGAAAAAGACCGGCGACGATGCCTACGCCATGACCATCACCCTGCTGCTCAACAGTGAGGGCAAGAAGATGGGCAAGACCGCCAGCGGTGCTGTGTGGCTGGATCCCAACAAGACCACTCCGTTTGAGTTCTACCAGTACTGGCGCAACATTGATGACCAGGATGTCATGAAGTGCATCCGCCTTCTCACTTTCCTCTCTCTGGAGGAGATCGAGGAGATCGATCACTGGGATCCCAACCGTATCAATGAGAAAAAGGAACTGCTTGCCCATGAGCTTACTGAAATGGTACACGGCAAAGAGGAAGCAGATAAGGCAATGGAAGCTGCCAGAGCGCTCTTTACCCCTGGTGCTGACAGTGCCAATGTTCCGTCCTTTGCACTGGAAGCTGCTCACTTCACCGCAGAGGGTACCATCCCGGTGATTGATGTCCTCACTCTGGCTGGTCTTTGCCCCTCTAAGTCGGAAGCTCGTCGTGCGATCCAGCAGGGTGGTGTAACTGTTGGGGAAGAAAAGGTGACCGATCTGGCTGCTGTCCTCACCCAGGAGCAGGTCCAGGAAGGCGTAATGGTTCGCCGTGGCAAGAAGACCTTTAAGAAGATCGTCCTGGCATAACCGTTCCCTTACTGCCCGATTCATAGCTTTATAATAAAAGAAAAACCTTCTGGTCCGATTTTCTGAACCAGGAGGTTTTCTTTCCTATTTATATGGCAGCTGCAACTGTCTTTCCTTGCTATTACAGATAACCATTTTCAGCCAGGAGTTCTGCCATCAGCACAGCGCCGCCGGCAGCACCACGAATGGTATTGTGAGACAGGCAGACAAACTTGTAGTCATACTGATTATCCTCCCGGAGACGACCGATGGATACACCCATGCCGTGCTCCTGATCCCGGTTGAGACGGGTCTGGGGCATATTGTCCTCCTCGAAGTAGGTCAGGAATTGCTTGGGGGCAGAGGGCAGGTTCAGGCGCTGTGGCTCTCCGGCAAACTCATGCCACCGGCGCAGGATCTCTTCCTTGGAGGGCTTCTGGTCAAAGCGTACGAATACAGCAGCCAGATGTCCATCGCTGACCGGTACACGGATGCACTGGGTGGTGATAGAGGGAGAAGAGGCCAGTTTGATCTCATCACCTTCCAGCGAACCCCAGATTTTCATGGGCTCCTTTTCGCTCTTTTCCTCCTCGCCGCCGATGAAGGGGATTACATTGTCCACCATCTCCGGCCAGGTTTCAAAGGTCTTTCCGGCACCGGAAATGGCCTGATAGGTACAGGCCAGTACATCCTTGATGCCGAAATCTTTCAGAGGAGCCAGAGCAGGTACATAGCTTTGCAGAGAACAGTTGGACTTGACGGCGATGAAGCCGCGCTTGGTTCCCAGACGGCGGCGCTGGGCATCGATGACCTTCATGTGGTCAGCGTTGACTTCCGGAATAATCATCGGGACATCGGGGGTAAAGCGATGGGCGGAATTGTTGGAAATCACCGGGCACTCTGCCTTGGCATAGCGTTCCTCCAATGCACGGATCTCATCCTTTTTCATATCAACGGCACAGAACACAAAGTCCAGCCCTTCAGCCATCTTCTCAACATCGGAAGCATCGTACATTACCAGATCGGCCATCGATTCCGGAATAGGAGTGGACATGGCCCACCGACCGCCCAGAGCTTCCCGATAGCTCTTTCCTGCAGAACGGGGAGAGGCCGCCAGCTTGACCACCTCAAACCACGGATGATGTTCCAGCAGTGATACAAAGCGCTGGCCAACCATTCCGGTTGCTCCGACAACGCCCACCTTATATTTTTTCATAGAAATCAGTCCTTTCAGCCGAATCAGGCAAGATTTTATTGAAAAGATGTCCCGGTTGTTCTATAATAAAATAGATTGGGTTCATTCTTTTTTGCAGCTGTGTCCTTGAATGAGAAACAACTGTATTTGAATGATATAGTATCACCCGCTTTGCGAAAAGTCAATGCTTTTTCTGGCATTCTTTTTGTACTAAACAAAAAACCATATTCTGTATCTGAGTAGTATACATACTTTTTAAGGAGTCCTGCACTATGAAAAAATCCGATTTCTGGTTCGATCTGCCGGAAGAGCTGATTGCCCAGACCCCCATTGAGCCCCGGGATTCTTCCCGCGTCATGCTTCTGGATAAGGAGACTGGCGCCACGGGAGAATGCGTGTTCCACGACATCATCGACCGGCTCAACCCTGGTGACCTGTTGGTCCTCAACAATTCTCGTGTTCTGCCCGCCCGCCTGTATGGCTATCGGGAGGGAACTGGCGGCCACATGGAATTTCTGCTGCTCAAGCAGGTGCAGAAAGATGTCTGGGAAGTCATGGTGCGCCCTGGTAAAAAGGCGCGGGAAGGTCTTGTCTTTGAGTTCGGTGATGGCCGCCTGAAGGCAGAGGTCCTCTCTTCCACCGAAGGCGGGAATCGGTTGGTGCGGTTCCATTATGAGGGTGAGTTCTATTCCCTTCTGGAGGAAATCGGCAATATGCCGCTTCCGCACTACATCACCGCTGAGCTCAAGGATAAGGAGCGTTATCAGACTGTCTATTCCAAGGATCTTGGTTCTGCCGCTGCACCCACAGCTGGTTTGCACTTCACCAAGGAGCTGCTGGAACGCATCGAGCAGAAGGGGGTAGGCATTGCCTATGTAACACTCCATGTGGGACTGGGTACCTTCCGTCCGGTTAAGACCGAGGAAATCACCGATCATCAGATGCACTCGGAGCATTACTACATCACCCCGGAAACAGCAGAAAAGATCAACCGTACCAAGGAG
>CAKWRB010000158.1 GCA_934845495.1 uncultured bacterium | reverse complement strand
CTCCCAGAGTGAGCAGTATGCCCAGCAGGCCGGACCCGGTGAGCTGAACCGGGTCAAGCAGCGGAACCACTCCAGTAAAGGCTGCCAGCGTAAACTCCAGCTGGAACAGCAGTGCAGCCAGACCAATGGCACCGGGCAGGCGATAGAGGGCAATCATCAGCACGGCCAGCAGCATCAGCCCCAGCGCGGCAGACCGACAGAGGGTGGTGAGGCGCTGTCCGCCCTGCGCCGGGGAGATGACCGAAAAGTCGTCGGCGGTGAGAGCCAGCGGCAGCGAACGGGCGTTGATTTCGTCTGCCAGCCGGATGGCGGATTCGGAGGTGAATTCGCCGGTGAGCGAAGGCTGGACCGGTTCGTTGCGGGTGTAGATCACCGAGACGAGCCGATTGTCCATCCAGACCGAGATGTTGCGCCCTGCCACCGCCAAACGGGCAGCAGCTGCATCAAATTTGCTCTGCCCGTCCTCGGTCAGCGAAAGCCAGACCGAAACAGCATCGGTTTCCCGGTCGCCCAGGGCCTGGGCCGAGAGGATGTCCTTCTCCTCCAGCAGGATCTCCCCGGTGGGGCGCCCCTGCTCATCCGAGGCGATGCCGTCCCGCAGGGTCAGGGCCGAGCGGGCGGTGAGGATCGAGACGATGCCGGGATAGTCGCTCTGGGTGATACCCGGCTGATTGGGGAAGCGGACCAGCAGGCGGTTTCCCACCGTGTCCACAGTGACCTCTGCCTTCTGGATCCCCAGATAGTCCAGCCGGCGGGTCAGCACCTCCCGGGCACTGTCCAGGAGCGACTGGTTGGTCGGCAGTCCGGTTTCCGGCTGCAGCGCCAGCTCCAGTCCGCCGCTGAGGTCGCTGCCCAGGTTGAGGTCGTCCACTCCGCGGACGATGGTTTTGACTGTATCGCCGTACTGGAAACGCAGTCCGTTCACAGTCAGAAGTCCGAACAGGAGCAGCACCCCAGCCCAGATAAAGATCCATGCTTTTTCCAGTTTTTTCATGCCAGCCTCCCAACTTCCGCAGCTCCGACTCCTCCGGAAAATCCGGTGGATCCGACGCGGTGATTCTGTGAACATTATATTGTAACCATCCCAAAAAGTCAATCGAACCGCCCTTTGCCGACAGGGCAGAAAAAAGCGCCTGCCAGGGCGGCAGACGCGGTTTTTTCAAAGAGAATCAGCCGTGCAGACCATCGGACTGCAGCTGCATGTTTTCCAGAACAATGTCGTGGATCTCACCCAGCGAGGCGCAGTATTCCAGCACCTGCCAGGGCTCAT
The DNA here is from genome assembly GCA_934845495.1 of uncultured bacterium. Classification (GTDB taxonomy): domain Bacteria; phylum Bacillota; class Clostridia; order Oscillospirales; family Ruminococcaceae; genus Avimicrobium. The sequence continues at coordinate 2,146 of CAKWRB010000158.1, read as the reverse complement.
TGGTATGATAGTGGATCTTGATCAGCTCATCATCGCCGACCACCAGCAGGCAGTCTCCCTTGAAGTGCTCCACAAAATAGTCGTAAATGACATCCTCATCCAGGCCAGTGCCCTCGATGAGCAGCTGGGTATCAAACTTGTATTCGATCATGGCAATGCCTCCTTATTATAGTCGATACAGTGCCTTCAGTATAGCATACCAGCCGTCGGAAATCCATGGACAGGCTGTAAAAAAACAGACAGCCCGATCGCTCAGGCTGTCTGCTCGTGCGTATTAGAGAATGATGTTGGTCTGGTGGCCGTCCATCCACTGGGCAATGTTGTCAAAGACGATCTTGCAGCGGGTCTCCATCGATTCAGCCGAGGCAAAGGCCACATGGGGGGTGACGATGGTGTTCTTGCTGTGCAGCAGCGGATGATCCAGGTTCAGCGGCGGTTCTGTCTCAAAGACATCGATCCCGGCACCGCCCAGATCGCCATTGTTCAGGGCATCGGCCAGCGCCTGGGAATCCACCACCGGGCCGCGGGCCGCATTGATCAGCAGGGCGCCGGGCTTCATCTTGGCAATGGTGTTCTTGTTGATCATGCCGCGGGAGTCCTCGTTGAGAGGACAGTGCAGCGAAACGATATCCGACCGGGAGAGCAGCTCTTCCAGGGATACAAACTCGATGTAATCCGGTTCGTCCCCGCGGACATGGCGCTTGTTTCCGAGGACCTTGCATCCAAAGGCATGGCAGAGTTCTGCGGTACGGGTGCCGATGGCGCCCACGCCCACGATGCCCACAGTTTTGCCCATGAGTTCCACACCCACCAGGCCATCCTTGGTCTGGCCGGCACGGCAGCGAGCCTCCACCTGGGGCACATTGCGCAGCAGTGCCAGCATCATGCAGAGAGTGAGTTCTGCCACGGCCTCATTGGAATAGCCGGCGGCGTTGGAGACCTTGACACCCTTGGCCCTGGCAGCATCCAGGTCCACATGGTCCACACCGGTGAAGGCCACATCAATGTACTTGAGGTTGGGGCAGGCGGAGATCACTTCCCCGGACAGGGGCATATTGGCGATCATGATGACATCGGCATCCTTGGCCCGTTCAATCTGCACCTTGGGATCGGTATCCTTGGGGTAGGCTTTGAAGGTGTGGCCGGCATCGACCAGCGGCTTGGCACAGGCGTTCAGGACTTCTTCCGGTACGCCCAGCGATTCGAGAAGTACGATATTCATGGCAGTTTGTCATCCTCTCTGTAAAATTTAAAGCTCTCAGTTTTATTATAACACAGCCAGCTTTACCGTCAAGGAGTTTGTAGGCGTTGGAAGTGCAGTTGTGCCCACTGGCAGAACGGTGCAGTCTCCTCTTAAAAAAGGGGGGATCTCCGCGGCAGACATTGAATTTTGCATCAGAAAGGACTATACTTTATATAAGTATATAAGCATATGCTGAATTGCAGAGAAAAGAGGGTGCGGGTTATGACAATCAGACATATGAGGATTTTCTGTGCAGTGTGCGAAAACGACTGCAGCACTACCAAGGCGGCAGCTCAGCTCAATATGTCGCAGCCGGCGGTGAGCCTTGCAGTCAAGGAACTGGAAAACTATTACGAAGTGCGTCTGTTCGACCGGATCGGACGGCGCCTTTCCATCACCAGTGCCGGGGAGATCTTTCTGCGCTATTCCCGGCGGATCCTGGCTCTGTTTAGTGGGGTAGAGAGGGAGATGCGGGATTGGAATCGCTTTGGAAAGCTGCGGATCGGTGCCAGTCTGACCATTGGCGGTCAGCTGCTGCCGCGCTATGTCGGATTGTTCAAAAAATGCCACCCGGAGGCAGAGATCGATGTGCTGGTGGCACCCAGCAGTGAGCTGGAGCAGAAGGTGCTGGACAACGAGCTGGACTTTGCTCTGGTGGAGGGGACTATGTATGCTCCAGCCATTGTCTCCATACCCTATATGACCGATTCCCTGGCCATTGTCTGTGCGGCGGGCGGAATGTATCGCCAGGGGCAGATCATTGATCTGGAGGAGTTGCAGAAGCACATCCTGCTGCTCCGGAACAAGGGCAGTGGCCCCCGGGAGATCTTCGAGCGGGCCTGCCGGGAAAAGGGCTTTGTGCCAACAGCCGGCTGGGAATCCATCAGTACCTCGGCTCTGCTC
>CAKWRB010000157.1 GCA_934845495.1 uncultured bacterium | reverse complement strand
GCCTAAAGGCCTTCTCCCCCAGCTTGCCCTCCAGCATCTTCTGCTGCTTGTTGTCCAGCCCTCCGGGGTGAAAGTCGTGCCGGTCGGAGGTATAGCTCCGGGAATCCCGGGCATAGTCCAGTGCCTCCTGATACAGTGTCCCCTCGATGATATACCTCTCCCGGAGCCGCGGTTCCCAGATCTTCATATGATTCCTCCTTCTGCCCATCTGTCTTCAGTATAGCATCTTTGCCGATTCCTGCAAGAGATGTGTGACTATGAAACAATTTGTTTACTTGACTTTCCTGCCGGGCTGTGATAAAAAAAGAGTGGAGATCCGTATGGATCGAACAAAATATCAGAAAGCCGTTCGGAAGGATGTGATCGCATGGACGGCGACAGTAGAACTGTGAACAATCGAAAATCCACAGGAAATCCTCCTGCCTGCGCTCTCTGCGAAAGCTCCCCCGTCTGCCCAGCCGGGGAGATATCTGTCTGACCGATGAGATAAAAGGCTCTGCCTTCTCCGCTGCGTATAGGGGTCATTTCCTGTGCGCATTTTCTCTTTTTGCAGCAGAAAAAGGAGGATGTATCCGATGATGAGAAGACATGAGTTTATCAACGAAGCCGTTGCAGCCGAGATCCTGGAACTGATCCGTCAGTCCACCGACCCCGCTGCTCTGGCCGACCGCCTGACCGACTACCACGACTACGACATTGCCCAGGCACTGGAACAGCTCACCCCGGAGGAGCGGCTGGGGCTCTTCCTGCCCTGGGCGCCCTGCGGCTGGCCGAGATCCTGCCCTACTGCGATGAGCCGGAAGAGATCCTGACCGGATTCCCTGCCGACAAGGCTGCGGCGATTCTGGACAGCATGGATTCGGACGAGGCCATGGAGATCCTGGAGGAACTGCCGGAGGAGACCCGCCGCCTGATTGCCGGACACCTGAGTGAGGAGACCTCTGGGGAACTGCAGATGATCGCCTCCTACACCGATGACGAAATCGGCAGTATGATGACCACCAACTATATCTCCATCCCCCAGACAGCCACTGTAAAGGGGGCTATGCGGGAACTGATCCGCCAGAGTGCCGAAAACGACAACATCTCCACCCTGTATGTCACCGATGAACAGGGACTGTTCTGCGGCGCCATCGATCTGAAGGATCTGATCCTGGCCCGGGAACACACCTCGCTGGAAAAGATCATCGTGCACTCCTACCCCTTTGTCCACGACCATGACCAGATCGAGGAATGCATGGACTGGATCCGGGATTACGAAGAGGATTCGCTGCCGGTGCTGAACTCCGCTGACCAGCTGGTGGGCGTTCTGACTGTACAGGACATCCTGGACTACCGGGAAGAGGAATCTCGGGAGGTCTACAACAAGCTGGCCGGTATCTCCGAAGGCACTGAAAACGACCTGGATGAGCCGCTGCTGCTCAGTATGAAAAAGCGGCTGCCCTGGTTGATCATCCTGCTGTTTCTGGGAATGTTCGTCTCCAGCGTTGTGGGAATGTTTGAGCAGGTGGTGGCGCAGATCGCTATCCTGGTTTGCTTCCAGTCGCTGATCCTCGACATGGCAGGTAATGTGGGAACCCAGTCGCTGGCTGTCACCATTCGGGTACTCACCGACGAAAGCCTGCCCATCTCCCAGAAGCTGCACCTGATTTCCAAAGAGGTCCGGGTCGGTCTGACCAACGGGGCGCTGCTGGGTATGATTGCCTTTGTTGCAGTCACCTTCTACACCATGTTCCTGAAGAACTGCCCGCTGCCCTATTCCATGGCGGTGGCTGCCTGCGTTGCCATTGCGCTGGTGCTGGCCATGACCATTTCCAGCTTTGCCGGAACTGCCATTCCCATGGTATTTGATAAGTTCGGCGTTGACCCTGCAGTTGCATCGGGTCCGCTCATCACCACCGTCAATGACCTGGTTGCCGTTGTATCCTATTACGGCCTGGCCTGGCTGATGCTGATCCAGATTTTCCATCTGGTCTGAAACAGCCGCCTGATGATCTGAGGAAAAAAACCGTCAGCAGAAGATCTGCTGACGGTTTTTGTTTGTCCTCTATCAAAATCAGCAATCCGTGCCCGGTGCAGTGACCGGGACATCGAAATCCTCCAGGGTATCATAAAAATAGGTGCAGAGCTGCTGCAGCTCCGCCCGGTCACTGTGTGCAGAGGCATCCACCACTCCAACGGTGCCAAACCCTGCCTGATGGGCGGTGCGCACCGAGTAGAGCGAATCCTCTACCAGCAAAATCTCTTCTGGCTGGAGACCGAGCCGCCGGGCTGCTTCCAGAAAAATATCCGGACGATCCTTGCCGCCATAGCGGGTACAGCTCAGGACAAAGGAAAAACAGTCCGAAAGGCCAAAGTGCCGCATGGCGCCCATCGCCTGTCCCTCGGTGCTGGCGGTGGCAATGCACAGCGGAATTCCCTGCTCATGCAGCCGGGGGATCAGTTCCCCGACCCCGGGTTTGAGCGGCACTGAAGTGCTGTAAGTTTCCTCCAGCAGGCGATCCACTTCATCCAGCACCTGATCTGCAGTAAGATCCCAGCCATACAGCCGGATCAGCTGTTCTGCCCCGGCACGGAGATCCCGGGTACGCAGGGCATCGGCCAGCCCCGGAACGGGTTCGCTGCCCAGCCGCCGGACCAGATGGTCCGGCACCTCTTCCCAGATGCCCATTGAATCGATCAGTGTTCCATCCAAATCAAAAATCACCGCATGAAATGCCATCCCGTTTCTCCTCCCTGCGACCGGATGAAAAACACTGTGGCCCAGCCACAGTCCAGATGGTCCGATCCGCGCTCCTGTGTTATTGTACAAACGCCGCTGCCTGTTGCATCGACCTGTCCATTATAGCGCACCCTGCCAGGGTTTGCAAACAGCAAAAATCCCGGAGAAGTCTTCTCCGGGATTCGTTCCTGCCCGAGATCACTGCATGGCATACTTGCGGCGATCCATGTTGATCTTGTCAGCGATCATGGCAATGAATTCGCTGTTTGTGGGCTTACCGCGTGAGGAATTGATGGTATAACCAAAGTACTGTTCCAGGATTTCCACATTGCCGCGGTCCCAGGCCACCTCGATGGCATGGCGGATGGCTCGTTCCACCCTGGATGCTGTGGTACCGTTTTCCTTGGCAACATCGGGATACAGCCGCTTGGTAATGGCGGAAAGGATACTCTGATCTTCCACCACCATCTTGATGGAGGAGCGAAGATAATAGTATCCTTTGATATGAGCTGGCACCCCGATCTGATGCAGGATCTCGGTCACTGTCAGATCCAGGCTGGCGGGATCCTGGACAGCTTCCAGCTGACTGCACCCGGTGAGCTGGACGATGCGTTCCACAGCAGTTTCTGCCGAAAAAGGCCTGAGGAAATAGTAGAGCGCACCTGCGGCAATCAGTTCCCGCTCCAGCGCACTGCTTTCGAAGGTGGAC
>CAKWRB010000156.1 GCA_934845495.1 uncultured bacterium | reverse complement strand
GATGCATTATTTCCTGCAAAATCACGATTTTCTGATGGAAGCCTTGTATAAAAGCGCCAAAGCGGTGATAAATTTATCTAAATCCTTGGTAAATGATTAGAATAAACAGTCTTTTAGTGAATTCATATAGTAAAACAAAAATTCAACTGGTATAATATAGTTGATTGAACATTTGACAAAGCACGCTGCCAACCAGCGGCGTGCGCAGACAACCCGAACAAAAGAAGGGTACCGCTTTTTCCGGCGGTATTCGGTATTTCATGAAGGAGAGGTCAAACATCGTGAGTAAAAAGTATGTTTATCTGTTTTCGGAGGGCAATGGCTCGATGCGGGAACTGCTCGGCGGCAAAGGCGCCAACCTGGCGGAAATGACCAGCCTGGGCATGCCCGTTCCCCACGGCTTCACCGTGACCACGGAAGCCTGCACCCGGTACTATGAAGACGGCAAGACCATCGCCCCGGAGATCGAAGCAGAGATCTTCGAATTTGTTTCCAAGCTGGAAGCACTCTCGGGCAAAAAGCTCGGCGATCGCGAAAACCCGCTGCTGGTTTCGGTCCGTTCCGGCGCCAGAGCCTCGATGCCCGGCATGATGGATACCATCCTCAACCTGGGCCTCAATGACGAGGTGGTTGAGGGCATCGCCGCACTCACCCAGAACCCCCGGTTTGCCTACGATACATACCGCAGATTTATCCAGATGTTTGCTGATGTTGTAGCCGAAGTTCCCAAGGAGTACTTCGAGCGCGCCATCGACCTGATGAAGGAAAAGAAGGGCGTCAAGCAGGATACCGAGCTGGACGCTGACGATATGAAGCAGCTGGTAGAGCAGTTCAAGGCGCTCTACAAGGGCCACATCGGCCGCGACTTCCCCACCGATCCCAAGGTGCAGCTCATGGAGAGCGTCAAGGCGGTATTCCGCTCCTGGGATAACCCCCGTGCCATCTACTACCGCCGCCAGAACGGCATCCCCTCGTCCTGGGGCACCGCTGTTACCGTGCAGATGATGGTATTCGGCAACATGGGCAACGACTGCGGCACCGGTGTTGCCTTCACCCGCAATCCCGCCACCGGCGAAAAGAAGTTCTTCGGCGAATTCCTGGTCAATGCCCAGGGCGAAGATGTAGTAGCCGGCATCCGCACCCCCCAGAGCATCGACGAGCTCAAGCAGCTCATGCCCGAGGTATACGACCAGTTCCTGGAGATCGCCACCCGTCTGGAGCGGCACTACAAGGATATGCAGGACATGGAGTTCACCATCGAGCGCGGCAAGCTGTTCATGCTCCAGACCCGCAACGGCAAGCGTACCGCCCAGGCTGCCATGAAGATCGCCTGCGATCTGGTGGACGAGGGCCTGATCACCGAGGAGCAGGCTGTCCTGCTGGTTGACCCCTCTCAGCTGGATGCCTTCCTCCACGACCAGTTCAATCCCGCCGAGCTCAAGCGCGCCAAGATCCTGGCCACCGCTCTGCCGGCTTCTCCCGGTGCTGCCTGCGGTCAGGTAGTCTTTGATGCCGAAACCGCCAAGGAATGGGTAGCCGAGGGCAAGAAGGTAATCCTGGTGCGCCTGGAGACCTCCCCCGAGGACATCGAGGGCATGCACATCTCCGAGGGTATCCTCACCGTGCGCGGCGGTATGACCAGCCACGCCGCTGTTGTAGCCCGCGGCATGGGCATCTGCTGCATCTCCTCCTGCGGTGACATCACCATCCGCGAGGGTGAGCACTGCTTCGAGGTGGACGGCCTCATCGTCAAGGAGGGCGACTACATCTCCCTGGATGGCTCCACCGGCCGTGTATATCTGGGCAAGATCTCCACAGTGGGCGCCGGCCTCAGCGGTGACTACACTCGTCTGATGGGCTGGGCTGACAAGTTCCGCAAGCTGCAGGTTCGTGCCAACGCCGAGACCCCCTCGGATGCAGCACAGGCCTACAAGTTCGGCGCCGAGGGCATTGGCCTGGTGCGTACCGAGCACATGTTCTTCGACGAGCAGAAGATCAAGGCTGTCCGGGAGATGATCCTGGCCAAGACCCAGACCCAGCGCCAGAAGGCTGTGGATAAGATGCATATGATGCAGCGTGAGGACTTTATCCAGGTGTTCGAGGCCATGCAGGGCCAGCCTGTGACCATCCGCCTCATCGACCCGCCGCTGCACGAGTTCCTGCCCAAGGACGGCGAGAACCTGGAAGCCCTGGCTGCTGAGCTGGAGACCACTCCCGCTGCCCTGGAAAAGGCCATTGTAGAACTGCACGAGGTCAACCCGATGATGGGTCACCGCGGCTGCCGTCTGGCTGTCTCCTACCCCGAGATCGCCAAGATGCAGACCGAGGCCATCATCGAGGCCGCCATCACCGTGACCGAAGCACACAAGGACTGGCGCTTCGTACCGGAGATCATGGTTCCCCTCATCACCGACCTCAAGGAGCTCAAGTACATCAAGGGCATCATCGTTGCCGCTGCCGAGGCCGTTCTCAAGGCCCACGACAGCGACCTGAAGTACCTGATCGGCACCATGGTGGAAACTCCCCGTGCCGCTCTGCTGGCCGATGAGATCGCCACCGAGGCCGACTTCTACTCCTTCGGTACCAACGACCTGACCCAGATGACCTTCGGCCTGAGCCGTGACGACGCTGCCTCCTATCTGGGCAGCTACTACGATAAGAAGATTTTTGACTTCGATCCCTTCGCCACCCTGGACCTCCGAGGCGTAGGCCAGCTCATCGAGCATGCCACCAAGCTGGGCCGCTCCGAGAAGCCGAACCTCAAGCTGGGTATCTGCGGTGAGCATGGTGGCGATCCCGCCTCGGTAGAGTTCTGCCACAAGGTTGGACTCAACTATGTATCCTGCTCGCCCTACCGCGTGCCGATTGCCCGTCTGGCTGCAGCACAGGCTGCCATCAAGTTCCCCCGGGACTAAGGCGCCCCTTTTATCAGGCATAATAAAAATCCCCGTGCGATCTGCACGGGGATTTTTTGTTTTATCAGAGTGGTCAGGCCGGGAGCTTTGCCGCCTTGCGGAAGAGGAACAGCCCCACCAGAAAGAGCAGGGCAATCATGCCCACACCCAGGCTGATGTTGCCGGTGAGCTGGGAGACCACGCTCACCACGGTGGTGCCCATAAAGGAGGCTCCCTTACCGCAAATGTCCAAAAGGCCAAAGTATTCCCCTGACTGGTTGGCCGGAATGATCCGGGCGAAGTAGGACCGGGACAGCGCCTGGATGCCGCCCTGGAACAGCCCCACCAGCACAGCCAGCACCCAGAACTGGCCCTGGGTACGCAGGAACATGGCATAGATGGCAATGCCGAAGTAGGCGGCAATGCACAGTGGGATCAGCTGCTCGCCCGAAAACCTCCGCGCCAGCCGCCCAACGAGGATTGCCGAGGGGAAGGCAACGATCTGGGTGCCCAACAGCGCCAGCAGCAGACCGGCGCTGTCCAGCC
>CAKWRB010000155.1:2347-3466 GCA_934845495.1 uncultured bacterium | reverse complement strand
CGCTGGATCGGGCGGCGGTGGACGGAAAAAGCTCCATCGTGCTGCTCATCGGCGGTTCCTACGGGCTGTGGGAAGAACTCAAGAAAAAGGGCGACCTGCGCCTTTCCATGTCCCGGATGACCTTTCCGCATCAGCTGGCCCGGGTGATGGTGCTGGAGCAGCTCTATCGGGCCATGACAATTTCACGAGGGCAAAAATACCATAAGTAACGGCCTGCCGTTGACAAGAGGCGGCAACCTGTTATAATGGTCTTAATCCAATCGCATGATCGTATGGATTTGTGAATCCAGGAGGTGAAACGCACATGACAGAAAAGGAACAGAAAGCCATCATTAGCCGGCTGCACCGAATTTCGGGGCAGGTGGCCGGGATTGAGAAAATGGTATCCGAAGGCGCTGCTGAGGAGGAGATCATCATCCAGATCAACGCTGTAAAGCAGGCGGCACACCGAGTAGGCCAGATGCTGCTCAATTCCAAGGTGAATGACTGCATCCGTGCGGCGGCTCAGTCTGGCGACGCAGACGAGGGCATCGAGGCCTACCAGAAGACATTGGAGTTCTATTCCAGAATGTGATCGGTGGTCCGGCCGAAATAAGGACCGAAGTGCCATTGGAGAGGGCAGTTCGGTTTTTATTTTTCCTGCTTGTCCATGAAAAAGAGCTGTCCATTCCCCGATGGGTGGACAGCTCTTTTTTTCGTCTGTTCAATTATGCTCCGGTCCAGTATTTCCGGTCCAGAGAGCGGTACTGGATCGCCTCGGTGATGTGTGGGGTGTCGATGCGCTCGCTGCCAGCCAGGTCGGCAATGGTCCGGGCGATCTTGAGGAGCCGGTCGTAGGTCCGGCCGGACAGGTTCAGCCGTTCAAAGGCCATCTTGAGGATCCGGTCGGCAGCCGGCGTCAGCGGGCAGACTTCCCCCAGCGCACCGGCAGGAATGCGCGCGTTGCAGCTCTCGCCATAGGGGGCCAGCCGCTGCTGCTGGAGCTTCCGGGCGGCTGCAACCCGTTCCCGGATGGCGGCAGAGCCCTCCTCCCGAGCGGTGGAGGCCAGATCCTCGTACCGTACCGGGGCCACCTCCACCTGGAAGCCCACCTTCCCGGCGGAGCACACCATGGTGTCC
>CAKWRB010000155.1:0-2337 GCA_934845495.1 uncultured bacterium | reverse complement strand
GTCCAGCAACGGGCCGCTCACCCGCCCAAGGTAGCGTTTGATTGCCGTGGGGGTACAGGTGCAGGGGCGGTCCGGATGCCCGTAGTAGCCGCAGGGGCAGGGGTTCATCGCTGCCACCGCCATGATGCGGCTGGGATAGGTGATGCTCCCACCGGCCCGGGAGATGGTCACCCGGCTGTTTTCCATGGGCTGGCGCAGGGCCTCCAGTGCCGCCCGGGAGAACTCAGGAAGCTCGTCCAGAAACAGCACACCGTTGTGGGCCAGGCTGATCTCGCCGGGGCGGGGGTTGGAGCCGCCGCCGGTGAGCCCTGCTGCTGAAACAGTGTGGTGGGGCGCCCGGAACGGACGGTTCCGCAGCAGGGAAACCCCCTGGGGCAGCAGCCCGGCAATGGAGTGGATCTGGGTGGTTTCAATGGACTCCTCAAAGCTCAGTTCGGGCAGAATAGAGGGGAGCCGCTGGGCGATCATGCTTTTGCCCGACCCCGGGGAGCCCAGCAGGAGGAGGTTGTGCCCGCCGGCAGCGGCCACTTCGGCGGCGCGCCGGGCCACCGGCTGGCCTTTTACATCGGCAAAGTCGGGGCAGGGGGCTTCCGGTTCGGCTGTGACCGGAAGGGCGGATGCCAAGGGAAGGGTCGTCTCGCCCAAAAGGTGGCGGAGAACCTCCTCCACCGAATCGGCAGCATAGACCGGAAAGTCGGGGAAGGCGGCGCCCTCTGCGGCATTGGCCCGGGGAATGATGATGCCGGGCAGCCGCTGCTGCCGGGCTTCTGCCACCATCGAAAGGATGCCGTTGACCGGGCGCAGATGCCCATCCAGCGATAGTTCTCCCACCAGGGCCAGCCCGTCGGGAAGCGGTGGGAGCGCCCCGGTGGAACAGAGGATCCCCACCAGAATGGGCAGGTCATAGATGGCGCCGGTCTTTTTGGTGTCGGCCGGGGCGAGGTTCACCACCACCCGGCTGGACGGGAACTCCATTCCACAGTTCTTCATGGCGGAACGCACCCGGTCCTTGGACTCCTTGACGGCGGCATCGGGCAGGCCGACGATTTCAAAACAGGGGAAAGCACGGCTCACATCTGCCTCTACCACAACCGGATAGCAGGCAATGCCGGTGAGCCCGAAGCTGCGAACACTGGAAAACATAGGGGAGACCTCCTCTGCAACTTGTTCTTAGGAAAATTATACCGCTTCTGGATGGTAAAGGGAAGAGGCTGTCCGGTGGGAATTTTCAGAAAAAGAACAGTTGACACCCGAGGGGGGTGAAGACTATGATAGACTGTGGAATGACACGGCCGGGTGACCCCGGCGGAAAGGACGATGAAAATGGAATTTGACAGACGCTGGCTCGATCCGGATAAGGCCGGAACAGACCTGGCTGCCCGGGCAGCGGAGATTGCCGCCGACCCCCAGCTGATGGCCGAGTGCTTTGGCGGTGAGCTGGAATTCGGCACAGCCGGACTGCGGGGCATTCTCGATGCCGGTACTGCCCGGATGAACCGCCTTACCGTGGGTAAGGCCACCCAGGGCCTGGCCCAGGTGCTGCAGGAGGAGTATGAGGATCCCGGCGTTGCCATCGCCTACGACAGCCGCCATTTCTCCCGGGAATTTGCCGAGGAGGCCGCCGGGATCCTGGCGGCCAATGGAGTGCATGTGTGGATCTACCCCGAGCTGATGCCCACCCCGGCGCTCTCCTATGCGGTGCGGGAACTGGGCTGCCAGAGCGGCATTATGATTACCGCCAGCCACAACCCCCCGGAGTACAACGGCTACAAGGTGTACGACCACACCGGCGGACAGATCGTATCCGGGTTTGCCCGGCGGGTGAGCAGCGCCATTGCCGCCGTGGATCCCTTTGACGGGGTGCGCCGGAGCAGTCTGGAGGAAGGGCTGCAGAACGGCTCGATCGAATACCTCACCCAGGAGTTCATCGATGGTTACATCAAGGCGGTGCTTCAGCTGCAGCTGGAGCCGGGCCTTTACCGGGAAAGCGGACTGAAGATTGCCTATTCGCCCCTCAACGGCGCCGGCCACAAGAGCGTAATCGCCGCCCTCTCCCAGGCAGGTCTGGAGGAGATCTATGTGGTGGCGGATCAGTCCCGCCCCAACGGCGATTTCCCCACCTGTCCCTCGCCGAATCCGGAAAACCCCGACACCATGAAGATGACCATCGATCTGGGCCGGTACATCCAGGCGGACATTGCCTTTGCCACCGATCCGGACAGTGACCGCATCGGTGTGACTGCCCCGGAGGCAGACGGAAGTTGGCGGCTCTTCACCGGCAACGAGCTGGGGGTTCTGCTGCTGGATTATATCTGCCGGCAGCGCACAGCCCAGGGC
>CAKWRB010000154.1:3046-3486 GCA_934845495.1 uncultured bacterium | reverse complement strand
CCTATCCCCTGAACTGGGATGCTGCACTGGAACGCTTTAAGAGTGCATTCGAGGATGCCACCGCCGAAGAGCTGGAGGAGCTGGCTGACAATGGAGCTGTGGACTGGATCTGGTGCGAAGGCGAGCGCCGCTTTATTGCCAACTTTGTAGAGAACCTGATCAAGACCCGTGCTGCTTATTCGGCTCGAGCCATGGGAGATTTCCAGAAGCAGGTCAAGGAGAACATAGCCAATGTGGAATGCCTGGACAAGGTGATCCTGTCCATGAAGGAGAAGGGCAGTTCCCGCTGGCGTTTCACCCTGCGGGAGAGCTTTACCCTGAAGAAGGACCGGGAGGATGGCCCGGGCGTGGTTCGGGTACACCTGCCGCTGCCGGTAGAATATGCCCAGGTGGAATCCTTCACTCTGCTGAAGACCTCGGAGGAGCCGACCTTTATTGCG
>CAKWRB010000154.1:0-3036 GCA_934845495.1 uncultured bacterium | reverse complement strand
TGCGCCGGCCACTCAGTCGCACCGCACCATCTTCTTCGAGCGCCCCATGAAGGCAGGCGAAACCATTGATGTGGAGTTCACCTACACCATCCGGAACGACTATGTACAGCCCGATCCGGCCAAGGTGCTCAACGAGCAGCCCACCTTCTACACCGAGGAGCAGCTGCCCCACATTGCTCTGACTCCTTACATCCGCGCCCTGGCTGCCGAGATCACCGGTGGGGAGAAGAATCCGCTGATCCGTGCCCGCCGCATCTATGATTACATCACCACCCATCTGATGTATTCGTTTGTACGGCCCTATATGGCAATTACCGACATCCCTGGTTATGCTGCTTCGGGCTGGAAGGGTGACTGCGGCATTCAGGCCCTGCTCTTTGTTACCCTCTGCCGTGCAGCTGGCATTCCGGCCCGCTGGCAGTCGGGATTGTACAGCACACCTGTCGTTGTAGGCTGTCATGACTGGGCACAGTTCTATGTAGAGCCCTATGGCTGGCTCTTTGCGGACTGCTCCTTTGGCGGCGGTGCCTGGCGTTCCGGCAGCACAATGCGTCACGACTTCTACTTTGGCAACCTGGAGCCCTTCCGGATGCCTGCAGCTTCCGACTTCCAGCAGGAGTTCTCACCGGCACGCAAGTTCCCCCGGAATGACCCCTATGACAACCAGATCGGTGAAGCAGAATATGCTGACCGCCCGATGGCACTGGATGAGTTTGAACTGAAGACCGAGCTTCTCAAGGCTGAGGAGCTGTAATACACTGAAAAACCGGAGGACAGCCGAAAGGAGCGTCCTCCGGTTTTTATTTTTGGACCAGATTATGGGAAAGAGTTTCCCGACTGTTCACAAAATTCTGATTTATCTGCAGTTTTTTCTGCTATACTAGAATGCAGAGAAAGAGGTGTTTGAATGAAACAGACCATTTATTATAACGGAACGATCCTCACCATGAGGGGAGAGGAGATCGTTGAAGCGATCCTGGTCGAGGATGGACGCATCCGCGATGTGGGCAGCAACAACGAGATCCTCAACCGCAAGTCGCCGGAGGCCGAGGTCATCAACCTGGAGGGCAAGACCATGCTCCCGGCATTCATTGATCCGCACAGTCACTTCACCAGTGTGGCTTCCATGCTGGATAAGGTGGACCTCAGTGGCTGCGGCAGCATGGAGGAGATCCGGGACCGTCTCAAGGCCTTCCGGAAGGAAAAGGGCCTTGCAGACGATGCCATGCTGGTGGGCACAGGGTATGATCACAACGACCTGCCGGGTTACCAGCACCCCACAGCGGCTGATCTGGCCGATCCGGAGCTGCCCAACCCCATTGCCATTGCACATGCCTCCGGCCACATGGGCGTAGCCAATGCCCGTATGCTGGAAAAGCTGGGGATCACCAAGGATACCCCCGACCCGGAGGGTGGCCGCTATGGCCGGCTGGACGATGGCACCCCCAACGGCTATATGGAGGAAAATGCCTTTATCCAGGTGGTGATGGGAATGCCCGCCCCCTCGGATGAGGAGATTGCTGCCAGCTATGCCGAGGCACAGAAGGTATATGCCAGCCACGGCATCACCACTGCCCAGGACGGCATGACTTCGACAGAAAATGCCGAGCGGCTGGAGCAGTTTGGCAAGTCGGATGCTTGCTATATGGATATTGTGGGCTACGCTGACCTCCGCAGCGCCACCGGGGCCATTTCGGATGACCCCTATACCTATCACGGGCATTACCGTACCGGCGGCTACAAGCTGTTCCTGGACGGTTCTCCTCAGGGCCGAACTGCCTGGATGAGCGAGCCCTATCTGGGCGGCGAGCCCGGCTACTGCGGCTATCCGATTTACAGCGATGAGCAGGCCAGTGAGCTGATTCGGGTGGCAATCTCCCGGAACAAGCAGCTGCTGACCCACTGCAACGGCGATGCCGCCTCGGAGCAGCTGCTGCGCTGCTACACCCAGGTGAAGGAAGAGCTGGGCAGCACAGCCGATCTGCGCCCGGTGATGGTACACTGCCAGACCGTCCGTCCGGACCAGCTGGATCGCATGGCCCCTCTGGGTATGATCGCCAGCTACTTTGTAGTACATACCTATTATTGGGGCGATGTGCATCTGCGCAACTTCGGCGAGCGCCGGGGCAAGATGATCAGCCCCATGCGGGCCGGTATAGACCGCGGTGTTATGTATACCATGCATCAGGATACCCCGGTGGTGCCGCCGGATATGCTGCTGACCATCTGGGCTGCAGTGAACCGTGTCTCCAAGAATGGGACCGATATGGGTGCCGACCAGCGCATCAGCGTCTGGGAGGCGCTGCGCGGTGTCACCATCAATGCTGCCTATCAGTACTTTGAAGAAAAGGAGAAGGGCAGCATTGAACCGGGCAAGCGGGCCGATCTGGTGATCCTGGACCACAACCCCCTGGCAGTGCCTGCCATGGAGCTGAAGAACATCAAGGTGCTGGAGACCATCAAGGACGGCACAGTGATCTATCAGGCTGAATAAGCCCCCTGACAATCAGCGGAGAGCAAATCGCTCTCCGCTTTTTTTGTTTGGAAATCATGTCGAAGCCAAAGAAGTTTTTTCGGAAGCTGTCGAACCCGGTCGAACCCTGAAGCACAGTTCATTGTGCTTTTCCCAACGGTGATTTAGGATGCGAGATAGGCAATAAATAAAAAGTGAGGCTGAATGGATTTGGAGTACATGGTGATCTGTGACCAGATGGACGGGGGTCGGACCGGCTACGGGCTGATGATGTGCAACGGGGAGAAGAGGCAGATCTTCCGGGACCTGTGCCTTCAGGCGGGGCCGGTGCTGGAACTGGCAAAGCGGTGCAATCTGGGAAACCTGTGTCCGGAACATTTTCGGGAAGTTGTGGAAGATTTTTTGCTGGATTGGTAGGGGAAGGCAATTGTCTGGTATGGAAAAATCCAATGATGATGCGGTTTTTTAGGGGCTTAAAAAAGAATATATAAATTATGATAAAAAATTGAAAAAAGGTGTTGACAGAAAAGGAAATAGCTGATATAATAACAAATGTCGCCGAG
>CAKWRB010000153.1 GCA_934845495.1 uncultured bacterium | reverse complement strand
TTCTGGGCGTTGAACTCGGCGATTTCCTTCTTGCGGTTCTCCCAGTCAAACTTCTCGCGGCCCAGTTCCAGAACCTCACGGCCCTTGTAGTCGCCCAGGCTGATGCCGCTGGAAATATCCATATCGCCCTCCTGTGCCACATTCTTCAGGCGCAGCTCCACTGGGTCGATGCCCAGTTTGCGGGCAGCCATGTTCATGCCATGCTCAAAGTTGATGTTGAACTCCGGCGAGCTCCAACCGCGGAATGCGCCGCTGACGATGGTGTTGGTCAGGGCCACCTGTGCATGGAAGGTCTCGTGGGGGTAGCGATAGGTCCGGAAGAACTTGCTGCCCAGGGTGCGTGCATAGTTGATGGAGTTGCCCAGATAGGCACCTGCATCCAGCAGCAGGTCGGTGTCCACATCCTGGAGCATACCATCCGGGGAGAAGGTGAACTTGTTCTTGAAGTACATGGGAGCGCGGCAGTAGGTGGAGCGAATGCTCTCCTCGCGGTTGTAGACCAGCTTAACCGGGCGCTTTACGCGCAGGGCAGCGGCTGCAACCACCGGCTCCAGAACCCACTCCTGCTTGCCGCCAAAGCTGCCGCCCATGGTGGTCTTTACAACACGAACCTTGTTGTAATCCATGTCGAACAGGTCGGCGATGAAGGAGCGGATGCCGTAAACGGTCTGGTTGGGCGAGTAGATGGTCAGTTCGCCCTGGCTGTCGAACTCAGCCACAGCGGCATGGGTCTCCATTGCCACATGGTTGATGCGGTCGATGTGGGTGGTGGTGTCCACTTCCACAAAGGAGCCGTCGTTTTCAGGACGGGTGCCGACCTCGTTGCCGATGCCGCCGAACACAGCGCCGTGTTCATCCATATTGTCGATCTTGCCCTGGAGGGTCTCATGGGGATCCAGGGTGAAGGGGTACTCCTCGTACTCAACCTCGATGAGGGAAACAGCCTTGCGGGCGATCTCCTCGGTGGTGGCTACGACGGCGGCGATCCGGTCGCCGACAAAGCGCACATGCTGGTTGAAGATCCGTTCGGTGTGGATCAGATCCTGCCGATACTGGGAGTGATACCGGTTGTACTCCTTCTGGCAGGTGTTGCCATAGTAGAGTACATCCACTACACCCGGCAGTTCCATTGCCTTGGAATAGTCGAGCTTTTTAACGAAACCGTGGGGAATCTTGCTGAACAGCACAGCCATGTGGAGCATTCCCTTCAGCTCCATATCGCCGGCATAAACAGTACGGCCGGTGGCCTTGCCCAGGGCATCGTGAATGGGATACGATTTACCTACGTGTACCATATAAACCTCCTTGCAATACCCGGTGCATTGTATACCATTTCTAAAAATAAGCATACCAATCACTCATTTGCAATGCTTACTATATACTTGCAAGTGGTCTATGTCAAGACTGAATTGATAATTTTTTAACTTTATGTAGTGGATTTGGTCAAGATGATAAATTGTACAGGATTATCCTCCAAAAAATCACGATTATCGCTATTTTTTGGAAAATACAGCGACAAAATTGAAGAAAATGATTTATACAGAGCGACAAAATTGTTTGAATTCTGAGGGAATCAATTTGAAATTATAGGAAAGTGGTACAGATAAAATAAAAAGGAGTGCCGATGGTACGACACTCCGGAAACATCAGTATTTGGGAATTTTGATGGAAATATGGAAGGCTGGCTTCAATCAGAGCGAGCGGGGGAGAGACTGGTACTTGTAGCTGTCGCCGGGGTGGTAACTGCGGCAGAATATCATCATCCGATCTGCAGATGAGAAGTAACTCTTGATCTGCAGAATGGCCGAACCGGTTTCCACCTTGAGCAGCAGGGCGGTGT
The DNA here is from genome assembly GCA_934845495.1 of uncultured bacterium. Classification (GTDB taxonomy): domain Bacteria; phylum Bacillota; class Clostridia; order Oscillospirales; family Ruminococcaceae; genus Avimicrobium. Next base: position 1,658 of record CAKWRB010000153.1, on the reverse strand, counting down.
TGTGCAGGCAGAGCAGTGCCTCGACATCTTCGTAGACCTTCAGATCCGGGTAGCCGGATTCCGCCGCCATCTGGCTGAGGCCCTTGGTGTAGAACTCCCGCCCCACATTGGGGAAGAAGTCCGGGTGGAAGTAGATGTCCTCATAGGCGTAGGGCTGCCGGCCGATCCAGCGCACCCGGCGCAGCCGCCAGTAGCTGCGGCTGGGGTCCAGGTTCAGCATTTTGTAGCCATAGCTGCCCTCGGAGCAGAGTTTGCAGCTGATGATCTTGACGGCATTTTCGCCGGCCTCCACCAGCAGGTCGGGCTTGGAGCTTTTGGCAGTGGTGAGAAAGGTGCCGCTGCCCTTGCGGCGGATCAGCAGCCCTTCGTACATCAGCTCCTCGATGGCCTTGCGGACGGTCATCCGGCTCACACCCAGCTGGGCAGCCAGTTCCCGCTCAGCCGGGATCGCCTGATCCGGCTTGAACTCCCCGGAGCGGATGCGCTCCAACAGGTAATCTTTGATCTCCAGATACTTTTTCTGCATAGCGGACAACTGCCTCCCGGAATGTTGATGGTGATACTTTTTTATTGTACCACATTCCCCAAAAACCGCAAGGGATAAAAAACTGCCCCGCACACCGGAAAACCGATGCACGAGGCAGGGACATATCATATATTTTTCATTGATATGATTGCAGGGAATTGTATAGAGAATCAGACTGTGATGAATGGTTCACAGGGATATGACAGAGGAAAATCTCCGATAGTCTCTGGATTATTTTTGGTTTCTTCCGGCTGGATCCTATCGCTTTTCCCGGGTTTCGGTGAAGAAGGTCGATACAATTTCCAGTGCAGAAACCAGTGTATCCAGCTCTTCCGGCGGAAGTTTTTCCATGACGGCATCCACCATTTTGCGGTGGAAGGCCGAGTGATATTCATTGGCAGCCAGGCCTTTTTCGGTGGGGATCACATAGACCATTCGCATATCATTCATGCGTTTTTCCCGCTTGAGATAGCCCTTGTTGGCCAGGGTCTTGACCGCTACGGTCAGGGACCCAACTGTAATGCCCAGACGCTTGGATATGGCACTCATCGAGCTGTTCTCCCCGCAGGCGATCACTGCTTCAATGACATGGAACTCACTCACGGAGAGATTGGAAAATTCGTGGCTGCTGGAGAGAGCCCGATCCTCCAACTGAAGGATTGTATTGAAGGCATTGACCAGAAGTGTATTGATTTTTTCGCGCTGCATGCAGGGGTACCTCCTTGTGCAGATGGCAGTGAACTTGTATTTTGAAATTCAAAGAGACTCTAACAATATACCATGAACAGCCAGCTTTGTCAAGGAACAAGCGGAAGAGTTTTTCAAAACTTCGCTTATCGATGGAAGAGCATGACGGAAAAGGACCTGGGAGCCAGGCCCTTTTCCGTACAGAGACAGTGAAGGATCACTTCTCAAAATATCCCTTGACGATGGGGGTGCCCTCCGCCATCATCTTCTTACCCTTGGCGTACATTTCGTACAGCTTCAGGTCGTCGCCGTCCAGAACCAGGATATCGGCATCGCTGTCCGGCTTCAGGCAGCCCTTGCGGGGATAGAGGTTCAGGGCCTTGGCCACATTGACAGTACAGGGCTTGAGTGCCTCTTCCAACGGAAGACCCTGCTCCAGGTGCAG
>CAKWRB010000152.1 GCA_934845495.1 uncultured bacterium | reverse complement strand
CCTTTTGAGCAGTTTTTTCTGCCCCTCAAACATACATTGTTTTGCACCGTTTTGCGTGGTTGAGTTCGCAGTAAATTCCCAGTATCACTTTGCTTCGATAAAGTCTCTGAACACCTCTTGCGAAATTTTAAGGAAAAGAGCGAGGAAACTGGTCTCTATACCACTCTATCTGACGCGGAGATCGCAGCGAACGAGGGCAAGACCTACCAGGATGCCACCGCCCTACGAGACCCGCTGATGGGGCTTGGTTTTGGAGAAGAGAATCCTGTCCCTTTTGAGGGAGCCGCACAGGATGCGGCAGTTCAGGACTACAACCCCAGCCAGCCCCGGGACAGGAATGGCCGGTGGACGAGCGCTGGTGGTAGTGGTACAATAAAGGGGACAAAGTATGCGCCGTCGCCGCAGCGGTCCTGCAAGGGTGTCCAAATTGGAGCCAAGAAATATGCAAAGCTGTGTGGGACACTGGAAACACAATATCCCGGTCTAAATGCGGGCGAAGTTCGCTATATTCGGGACGCGAAGCGGCTTTACAAAGTGGGAGCAGATGGATATGGCGGCATGAGAATTATAAGCAGCCGCAAGATCAAGTAAAGGGGTAACAGAAGGTGGAAGAAAAGCTGAAATCGTTTCTCTCCCGATACCTTGGGCAGGGAACAGAGAAAAAGGATATTGTCACTCAGGCGGCAATTGACCTGCTGGTGATGGCGGCCACAATAGATCATTTTGAGCAGAATATTATAGACTATGGAACCGCGCATCCGGATGCACCGTTTTGGGATTTTATGCAGTTTGGGCAAGAAGGATTGCTCCCAGATTATGATGGAGTTGATTTGCTGGACGATGAGGAGGACTGAGTATGTCGAAAGATGATTACTTTGTTCTGGCATACAAGCTGCTGCGCTATCTGTACCGATGCCTGAAGGAGGGAACTCCGGCGAGCTGGGACATCATTGCCCCCAATACCGAGAACTTCCCGGTATCGCAGCAGTACTTCACCTACCTGATTTCCCACCTGCTGGCCGATGGCTATATCGAGGGGATTGTGGAGATGAAGGCGATTGGAGCCCCGGTGCAGTTTAAGGAGACTACGGGGCTGGCCATTACCCCCAAGGGAATCGCCTATCTGGAGGAAAACTCGACCATGAAGCGTGTGCAGGAGTTTCTGGGCCCGGCGGGGGAGATTGCCAACATGGTGATCTCCCGGTTTATGTAAAGCCATGCCGGAGCTGAAGAGAGCGCCCGACGCCGAGGAGCTGGAAAAGCTCATTGCCCTGTTTCTCAAAGCTGAGACCGACATCATCAACGAGATCGGCTGGCTGCGGTCGATGGGGAATGTGGACTACCATGCAGTAGCCGCCCTGGAGCGGGTACAGCGGATCTTGCAGAGCCTGGAAAATGACTGCTGGGATTATGTCCCCAAATTCGATATGCCGAGTGTCTCGCTGCTCAATATGGTAGCGACCTATTAAAATGGGAGAAAAAGGTGGTATAACAGCGTCAAACAATTATCGCTATGATGTCCATTGGTATGAATTGGATGGTCTGCATCATGAGGAAAAGTTAAAGGGCGTGAAGCGAAAATGAAGGTTAGATATATAGGACCCTCAAAAGGGATACTGTCCCCCACGGATGGGAAGGTATATGAATGTCTTGGTGTAGAATACGGATTTCTCCGCGTGATCGATGACGAAGGCTACAGCTATTGGGAGAAAGAGCCGGGCGAAAAAGAAGGCTACCTATATCCGCCTGCGGGTGTGCTCGTAAATGAAGATGGATCACGAACAGGACGCTTTGAGATCGTAGAGGACGATGCTCAGGATACGCTGCACCAATTGTTCCAGAATAATAGTGAATCGATAAACACAGCCGGAAAGAAAGGAGAACGCCGTGCTGCAAAATCGGCAGGGCCTGCCTGTTTTCTGTACCAGTTGATGAAAAATATCGACGTAAACCCCTCAAAAAACATCACAGCGGAGCGTTTTGCTTGAGTTTTACCAGTATCTGCCGAACATTTAATTAAAGAAAAGCAGTGATGCGCACCTGCATCCTGCAGCGATCATAAAAATGGGAGGCTTGAGTTTATGAGTATTCAGATCGTCAACGGAAGAAATCCCTATAATACTATCCGGACAGAAGAACTGAAAAACCCGGTAGGGACAGAGCAGGAGAATAAAACTACTGCACCGGATCAGGAACAGCTGCGTCAGGATCGATTTGAACGCATCCGATCGGAACAGCCGGTGACATATTCCAAGAACAAACTGACCGATGCCCAGATTCAGCAGCTGAAAAACGATCATCAGCAGCGGATGGAGAGCTTCCAGCGTATGCTGCGGAGTATGATCTGCGAGCAGGGGGAGCGGAGCAATCTGTCATTGTTCAATCTGGACCTTCATGTTACAGCGGCAGACAGCCGACTTGCAGCAGCCTCCATTGCCGATGGCGGGGAATATTCGATCGATGCAGTGGCAACCCGGATCATGGATATGGCAAAAGCCCTGTCGGGCGGAGATACCTCGAAGATTGCGGTACTTCGTGATGCCGTAACCAAGGGCTTTGAAGCTGCCGGTGTGGAGCTTGGCGGCAAGCTGCCGGGAATTTGCCAGGACACCTACACTGAAGTGATGTCCCGCTTCGACCAGTGGGAAAAGGAAGCCACAGCCGGTGCAGCTGAACAGTAATCATTCTATCCTGAAAAAACCAGAGCCTGACAGATCCAGGCTCTGGTTTTTCATAATGCGAAGGTTTCGCCGTATAGAACTGCTCGCTACAACATGGTTTTTAACTGTTTTTGTGGAAATGGAGAAATGAATATGCTATACTTTCCTTAAAACGGATTCCTTACAATGGAATCTCCAGAATTCACGCAGTGGTCGCTGCAATCTCCAGGCGTCACTTTGTGCAGGAGAGAGCGGCAAAAGAGAGGATTCGATGTGTGGTATCGACAGGCAGTTATCCGCTGCCCAAATCGAAAATAGAATAAATTCTGTGGAGATTTCTGTGTCTGCAATCAGATGCAGTTCTTCCTCTGCGGTCTGTTGCGCCCTGTATCCGCCTGTCCCTGTGACAGCGCGGCGCAGGGCCTTTTTGCTGCCTGAAAGGAGTATGGGACATGAGTCTGAAATACACCTGCCCCAACTGTGGAACCCCTTTGGGTTATGAGGGACTGTGCTGGAAATGCAGATGTGAACAGGATCGGCAAGCTGTTCTGGCCTGGACGCTGGAACAAATTGTCGGAAAACAAAAGCTGTCTGCAATGGACAGTTCCAAAACTGGGACAGGGACACCAGGATCTGGCATTATGTGCCGGATATTTTGAATGTGATACTGCTTGCAGAACTCACCGACGCATTGACCAGTTTTATGGACAGAGAATCGAAGCTGAGATTGCCCCGGATTGGGACCTGCCCACTGAGGCGGTGCAAAGCGGACTTGAAACGCTGTGTTCCCATCTGGAATTGGTGCAGGGCGATGCTGCCCTACTGTATGAAATGACATGAGAACGGAGGGATACCATGCTGGCAAAGCGGTTTGAA
>CAKWRB010000151.1 GCA_934845495.1 uncultured bacterium | reverse complement strand
GTTCCCTCCTGTTCTGATCTGCTATTCAGCTTCAGTATAGCAGTGCAGGAAATCGCCGTCAATCCTTCCGGGAGCGGTAGAATTTTTCCAGCCCCAGAGTGATACCCAGAGCTGCCGCCAGATAGACCGCCAGGGTCAGCGCCTCAAAGGCCAGGACATTGTAAGGCCTTGGGTAGAAGCCCGACAGGAAGTCCATCACCATGCGAAGCGGGAAGTAGAGCCCCAGCCAGGCAGTGATCTGATAGAACCGGCACCGGCAGGACGGATCTGCCTTTCCCTCCCGCTGCCAGATCACCTCAAAGCCACCGATTACCACCGCCAGGGGGATCAGACAGAGGATTAGAGCCAGGTCGCTCTGCAGCACAAAGGCGGACAGGAACTGGAGGAGGAGCACCACCACCTCCACCGTTGCCAACAGGGTGATCACCTGCCGCAGCTGCATCCGCCGGGCGGTGCGCACCGGGGGAAGGTCCTGGTCGGTTTCATAGTCCTCGTGGAGCAGGTAGTCGGTGGTGACCCCAAAGGCCCGGCTGAGCTGCACCAGATTGCCGGCATCCGGCTGGGCGATGCCCTGCTCCCAGCGGGAAATGGCCTGGCGGGATACCCCCAGCTGTTCTGCCAATGCCTCCTGCGACAGGCCGTGCGCCTTGCGCTGGGCTGCGATTTTCTCTTCAAGTTTCATCTTGGTTCCTCCTTGGGATTGGAATGACTCTATTGTACTGACTCGGGTCAAAAAACACCACCACATCTTTGTGTCAGCGCCGCAACAAGAGGTTACATTGCCGCCTCCGGCAGCGGACAGACCGGCTCAAACCCCTGCACTGCATTGCGCCGTCCAAATAATCAGTCAGATTCTGGCTAAAACGGCAATTGTATTTCTCCATCCGGCTTGCTAAACTTTAGTTGGATCCCATACTCGTTTTCTCACAAGGTCCCAGCATTTTTCCCGTCCGATTCTCACTGAACAAACAGCCTGCTCGCTCAGGCGCCCACAACCAAAACAAAGGAGTGATCTCGGATGACCAATCGGTTCTGGAAAGCCTTTCGGAACTTCCTTCTGTTGGGTGTAGTTCTCCTGATTGGATTCTTCATCAATGCCCTCTATGGGAACCCGATCTCGGCTCTGATTGCCCGCAACACCGCCCGGGAAGTTCTGGAGGAGCAGTTTCCCGACACACCCTATTCCATCAGTGCCTGCAGCTACAACATTGTAAGCGGATGCTATGAAGCCCGGGTATCCCGGAAGGGGAGCATGGACGACTGGTTCTACATTCAGGTAAGACCGGATGGCACCTTCCGCTCCCACAGCTATGCCGACCAAGTGCCCAATCTCTGGAATACCCGGGACCGTGTGAATCGGGATTATTACGAACTGGGCAAGACGCTGATGAAGCTGCCGGACTTCCCGGAGGGGAAGTCCTCTCTTCCGGGCTTCCCCGGGGAAAGCCTCCATGTTTCCGCCCATCTGCGGTTCTGCGACCGGGAGTGCCCCGAGGAGTACAGCCTCTTCCTCGAAAACCTGGAGGTGGATGGAGTCTATGATCTGGCCGAACTGGGGGCTGCAGCCGGAGAACTCCATGTTCGAGCGGTAAGCGAGGACCTCACTTTGGAATCAGCAGCCGCCATCATGTTGAAGGTCCATGAACTGACCCAGGAGGCCGGGCTCCGGTATGCGGTGATGGATTTCACTCTGGAGCGCCAGAAAAATGCCTGGAGCCCGGAAGACTATATTTCCGTACCACTGTTCCCGGCATCGGAAATCACAGCAGAAGGGCTGGCTGACCAGATCCGGGAGGCAGATGCTGCCCACAAGGCCTGGGTGGAGGCTGAGGAAGCCGCTGCAGAGCAAACGGAAGAAGCAGAATGACCCCTTTTCCCCAGTAACAGCACCGCAAAACAGGCACCCCTAGGGGTGCCTGCTGGTACATGGCTTCGGTCCTCCCTTTGATGGGTCGGGAGAGTATGTCGTAGCTGACCGGTGCGCTGGGAAGAGAAGGCCGGGTTCCGGTAAATGAAAAAGCACCCTCTCGGGTGCTTTTTGTTTTGGTGGGAGAAGATGGATTCGAACCATCGAAGTCAGTGACAACAGATTTACAGTCTGCCCCCTTTGGCCGCTCGGGAATTCTCCCATATACAAACCCAACCGAAGCTGGATCGTTTTGTGGAGCTGGTGGACGGCTTCGAACCCCCGACCTGCTGATTACAAATCAGCTGCTCTACCTGCTGAGCTACACCAGCTTGGTTTCAACAAAAGCTATTTTAACATAACTATGCGGGTGTGTCAACCCCTTTTTTGAATTTTTTTATTCAATCGGATTTTCGGCTCTGTGCGGCCGGATTTTCCCGCTTTCGCCGCCCCTGCACCACAAAAAAAGAGCCGGATCCTTCGATCCGGCTCTGGGGAAAATTCATCGAAATCCTTCGTTTCCCATTCAGCTTCGGGTGGCCTCCTCGGTCATCACCGAACGCATACCCGGCACCTGGGCGGCGCTCATGGCAGTGTGCTTGATGGGCTTCCACTCCACCTTGCTCACCAGGGCAACCACAGCGATGGGCACATAGGTGAACAGGAACAGCGGGAAGGTAAAGGTGTAGAGGATCTTCTGCTTGGTGGTGGCGGCAATCTTCTTCCACTCGGTGATGGTGGTCGCTGCACCAAAGGTGAAGAGGCTGATGTAGAACATCACTATGGCCGAGATCACGGCGCCGCTGGCCTCGTGGAAGATGCGGCGGGCAATGTAGGCCGGCTCGGTGAAGCAGGTCACCAGCAGGATCAGGTTCAAAGCCAGCATCACCAGAGTGAGCAGCATACCCGGCGCCACAGTCATCAGCATATCGTAGCAGGAGAATTTGCTGGTCTTATGGGTAAAGCAGCCCTTGAGCAGCGAAAGACCGTACTTGAAGTCCACCTGGTAGAAGCCCTTGGACCAACGCAGACGCTGATCCCAGGACTGCTTGAAGGTGACCGGCTGCTCGTCGTAGAGGACTGCGGTTTCGCAGTAGCCGATGCGCTGGCCCTTGAGGGCGCAGTTGGCCGAGAACTCGATGTCCTCGGTGAGCAGGTGGTAGGGCCAGCCGCCGTTCTGATGTACGACCTCGGCCGAAATCAGAAAACCGGTGCCGGAGATGGCACAGTTGGTGCCGATGAGCATCCGGGGGAAGTTCAGGAATCGGGCCTCGCGCATGAACCACAGGCCGTAGCCGGCACTGATCCAGTTGTCGGCGAAGTTCTTGGAGTTGCGGTAGCTGGTCAGCGCCTGATAGTCGCCGGTATCGAACACTTTGTTCATCTCATTGACAAAGTTGGGGTCGATGATGTTGTCGGCATCAAAGACGAAGAAGCCATCGTAGCCGCTCTCGCCGATGTCGGCCTTCAGCTCATGGAGCAGGTAGCCCAGAGCATAGCCCTTGCCCTTGTTGACGGTATCGAACCGCTCATAGACGGTAGCACCGGCCCGACGGGCTGCCCCGGCGGTATCGTCGGTGCAGTTATCGGCCACCACATAGATATCCAGCAGCTCCCTGGGGTAGTTCTGGGCGGTCAGG
>CAKWRB010000150.1:547-3563 GCA_934845495.1 uncultured bacterium | reverse complement strand
ATGGTGCGCTGGCTCACCCCAGCCATCACATAGTTCTGGGCATACCGCAGCACCGAAGTGGCAATATAGATGCCAATCAGCAGCATGAGAATCCGGACCAGAATGCCGAAGTCCACTCCGCTGCCGCCCTGCAGCAGCGACTGTGCGCCCCGGACGATCTCGTTGGTGGCACTGCCCATGATCTTGGGGCTCAGCGAAGAGGCCACCGTTGTGGCACCGGCCAGCAGGATGATGGTGACCATGCCGGCCCAGTGCGGGCGCATGAACCGCAGCAGTTTGCGGAAGGTGCCCCGGAAATCCCGGGGTTTGGCGATGATCATCCGGCCACCCCGACCATGACCGCCGCCCATACCAGGCCCGCGGCGGGCTGTGGAGGAAGTGGTTGCAGTAGAAGTTCGGTTATCTGCCATTCTGGGTCGCCTCCTGTTCCGAAAGCTGGGAGAGCACGATCTCCCGATAGATCTCGCAGGTCTGCATCAGCTGCTGATGGGTTCCCTTCCCCACCAGTTCGCCCCGTTCCAGCACCAGGATCTGGTCAGCATGCATGATGGTAGATACACGCTGGGCCACGATCAGGACGGTGCTGTTTTCGGTCTCTGCCGCCAGAGCCCGGCGCAGCTCCAGGTCGGTGCGGAAATCCAGCGCCGAAAAGCTGTCGTCGAACAGATAGAACTCCGGACGGCGGATGACTGCACGGGCAATGGAGATGCGCTGCTTCTGTCCGCCGGACAGATTCTGACCCCCTTGCTCGATGGGGGAATCATATCCGCCGATCTTGTTGAGGATAAAGTCCTCCGCCTGGGCAATCTGTGCCGCATGCTCCACCTGTTCCCGGGTGGCGTTGTCCAGTCCGTAGGCGATGTTGTCGGCCACGCTGCCGGCGAACAGAACTGCCTTCTGTGCAGCGAAGCCGATCTTGTCCCGGAGGGCCTTGAGATCATACTCCCGGTGGTCGATTCCATCGATGAGGATCTGCCCTTTCTGGGCATCGTAAAAACGAGGGATCAGATTGAGCAGCGTGGTTTTGCCGCTGCCAGTTGAACCGATAATGGCGACCGTCTGCCCTTTTTCAGCTGTAAAGCTAATATTCTTTACAGCTGGTTCGTCCGCATTTTCATAGGAAAAAGTCACATTCCGGAACTCCAGGCGCCCGCGTACCTCTCCACTGTCGGTGATGCTGCCGCCCTCGATGGCTGTTTCGCAATCCAGGATGGCATTGATGCGTCCGGCGGAGGCCACAGCTCGCGGGATCCGGATAAAGATCATCGAGATCATCATCATCGACATGAGGATCTGCATGACATACTCCACCACGGCCATAATGTCGCCGTAGGGCATCAGGCCATTGTTGACCTTGATGCCGCCCACATAGATCAGAAAAACTGTGGCGCAGTTGAGGACGATCATCACCAGCGGCGACATGGCCCCCATCGTGCGCTGCATCCGCATGGAAATCCCGGTCAGGTCCTCGTTGGCCCTGGCGAACCGTGCCTCCTCGTACTGCTCGGTGCCAAAGGCACGGATCACCCGGACGCCGCGCAGCTTCTCCCGGAGGACCAGGTTGACCTGGTCCAGCTTCTTCTGCATCACGCGGGTCAGCGGAATGGAAAAACGGGAAATTCCCACGACAATCAGAACGATGAGCGGCATGGCTGCAAAGACGATCACGGCCAGCTGTGCATTGCAGGAAAAGGCCAGGTACACACCGCCGATGGCTGTGATGGGCGCAGAGAGCATGCTGCGGATCATCATCATCAGGAAATGCTGGATCTGGCTCACATCGTTGATGGAGCGGGTAATCAGCGAAGCGGTGCCAAAGCGGTCCACCTCCCCTTCGGAGAAGGACTGCACCTTATAGAAGAGCTCGTCCCGCAGCTTGGAGGAAAACCCGGTGGCAATCCGGGACGAGCAGTAGGTGGTGCCCAGTGAGCAGCAGACAGCAAAAAACGCCACAGCCAGCATCCGGAACCCGGTGCGGATGACAAAGCCGCTGTCCCCCAGAGCCACACCATTGTTGACGATTTCAGCCAGAAGCGCAGGCATCTGCAGATTGGCAAGGCTGTTCCCGATGATAAACAGACCGGAACAAATCACCAATCCGATAAAGGGACGCAGGCGCCAAAACATCTTTTTCACACCTTCAACCTCCTGTCTGATTCCATACAGCAGTTATTCTTGTGTTTGTATTATTTTATTCCTCCCGGTTTCCGCCCTGCTGGCTGCGGCGCTCCCGTCCGGAGCAGTTGCCCTTGGGACTGGCTTCGATCTGCTGATCCAGATAAGAAGAAACCCGTTCCATAATCTCCATCAGCTTGCGGGTGTCCTCCTCCCCCAGGTAGTCCGCCAGTCCGGCAAACATCTGAACAGTGCGGCGGCGCTCTTCAGCTGCCATTGTCCGGGTTTTATCGGTCACCGAGAAGAAGACCTCCCGACGGTCCTGGTCGCTGTTGCGGCGGCGCACATAGCCACGCTCCTCCAGCGAACGCAGGCTGGGAGTGATGGACGGCTGCTGCAGCCCCATCAATGCGCTGATCTGTGAGGGCTTGATTTCCCCATCCGGGCCATCGGTGTGGTGTATGATACACCGCAGGATGGCGATCTCTCCGGCGCGCAGGTCATCATTCCGGCTTCTCCGCTTGATAAAGTGACCGAATCGGCTGAAGTTCTGAATGAGCCGGCTTACATCATCTTCCATCTGTTTCATACAAATTCTCTCCTTTTGTTTTGTACACTATAATATTTTATGTTATATAATATTTATAGTTACCTAACTATATTCTCAGTATAGCACAGCTTTTAGAAAAACTCAAGATTTTTCACAAAAAAACAGGCGATTTCCTCCAGTGAAATCGCCTGTTTTGCAGTGTATGGATTCGATTGTCAGTTTGTGGAACCATTCAGCTCCTGCTGCATCTCTGCCATGGCCCGGAAGAGCTCCTCTTCCTTTTCCTTGAGGCGCATGAAGGAGATCATCTCGTCCCAGATGGGATCGATTTCCTCCACTGGAAGCCCCAGG
>CAKWRB010000150.1:0-537 GCA_934845495.1 uncultured bacterium | reverse complement strand
TAAAAGAGGGTATACTGGTAAGGGAATTACAGTTGCGGTGATGGATACCGGGCTGTCCGCCCCGAAGGTGCAGATCACGCTGTACAGCCCCTTGGCAGCCAGGGTCATCCGACGGTCCCGCAGGATATCCTTGGGAATGTGTGCAAACTGTTCCGGTGTATTCATAAAGTCCATTCTATTTTCCTCCTTGCTCCATCGGAGCATCAGCATATCTTCCAGTACCTGTCCGTTTTCAATCACCGGCTCTTGGTACTGCAGGAAAAATCCCCGGCGCACTCCGCAGGGCACAAAACCCAGGCGCTGGTAAAATCCCACTCCGTCCGGAGAGGTACCCACCCGGATCGAGCGTCCAGCCGTTTGAGCCAGCTGCTGAACCTCCCGGATCAGCGCTGAGGCATAGCCCTTGCCCTCCAGGGCCGGGACAGTAGCCACATTGCGCAGCTCCCAGTCGCCCTGTGCGGTCTGTTCGATGCACACTTCGCTGAGAACAGTCTCCCCTTCACAGAGGGCCAGCATGTCGCAGGCGGACAGATTGCG
>CAKWRB010000149.1 GCA_934845495.1 uncultured bacterium | reverse complement strand
GGTTGAGGGTCTGCTCGCGCTCGTCGTGGCCGCCGCCCAGGCCGGCACCTCTGTGCCGGCCCACGGCATCGATCTCATCGATGAAGATGATGCTGGGGGCTGTTTTCTTGGCCTCTGCAAACAGATCCCGGACACGGGAGGCACCCACGCCCACGAACATCTCCACAAAGTCAGAACCGGAGATGGAGTAAAAGGGTACACCGGCCTCGCCAGCCACGGCACGGGCCAGCAGGGTTTTACCGGTGCCGGGAGGGCCCATCAGCAGGACGCCCTTGGGGATGCGGGCGCCCAGTGCGTTGTACTTGGCGGGGTTCTTGAGGAACTCCACGATCTCCACCAGTTCTTCCTTCTCCTCATCGGCACCTGCCACATCGGCAAAGGTGACTACCCGCCCATCCTGGGGGGTACGGGGCTTGGCCTTGGAGAAACCGGACATACCGCCATTTCCCCGGGTCTGGCGCATCATCATGAAGAGGAAGATGCCCATGCTTCCCACCAGGATCAGGGTGGGGAGCATCGATACAAACCATGGGATCTCCGCAGCACGCTCCAGATCATAGACCATCTTGTTGTCGGGATGCTCCTCATTATAGGAGTCGATATCGTCCTCAATGTCGTACATAAACTGGGTGACATTGGGAACACGGTAGTTGACCTCGGCCTTTTTGCCGTTCTGCTCCACCAGCATGGTCATGTTGCCGCTGCCCAGATTCAGATTGAATTCCGAAACCTGGCCGTTTTCAAAGTATCCCAGCACAGTGGAGTACTTGATCAGCTGCTGGTTGGAAGACTGGGAAAACAAGGTCGTTGCCATCAGCAAAAACGCCAGCAGAAGCGCCAGATAGATGCCAAGTCCCTTGGTTGAAGGCTTTTTTACTGCCAAATGTATTCACTCCTTTGCCCTGAGGGCGTAGTTGAGTCGGATGATGCTGCACCCGCTGCAATAAGTTCAAATCGCTGCTCAGCCCTGGTAAACCTCTTCCTTGAGAACACCGACATAGGGCAGGTTGCGGTAGCGCTCGTCAAAATCGAGGCCATAGCCCACCACGAATTCATCCGGGACATCGAAGCAGCAGTAATCCGGCTGGATATCCGCAGTGCGGCGGGCAGGCTTGTTGAGCAGGGTCACGATCTTGATGCTGTTCGGGTGGCGGTTCTGTAGCATTTCCCGCAGATAGCTCAGGGTCAGGCCGCTGTCGAGAATATCCTCCACCAGCAGCAGATCATATCCCTCTACATTATTGTCCAGATCCTTGATGATTTTCACCACACCGGAACTTTTTGTGCCGCTGCCATAGCTGGATACCGACATGAAGTCGATCTGGGTATGGACACCCACAGCGCGCATCAGGTCAGCCATAAAGACCACCGAGCCCTTGAGGATGCCCACCATCAGAAGATTTTTTCCGGCATAATCCTCGGAAATGCGTGCGCCGATTTCGGCAACCTTTGCCTGGATCTCCTCTTCCGAGATCAGAACCTTTTTGATATCCTGTTCCATTACATTAATCATAGTCTTTCCCCTCAATACAAACCTTCCAGTAGTGATCGCCCTGCAAAGGACAAACCGCCGCGACCCGTTCGTCACAGCCAAACCCTTCGGCCCACAGGAGCCCCTGGTCATCGCTGAGAAGTGCCAGGCTGTCCCGCTGTTCGGGTGGGATCCCGGCCTCAGCCAGCAGTTTTTTCAGCGTTTTGGTCACGCCCCGTCCCACCGGACGGATCCGATCGCCGCCGTTTCTGCTTCGCAAAACGATATTACCACATATTCTACCACAGTCAAGAACATTTTTTAAGGTATTATCCTGTTCTTTCACAATTTTTTCTAAATGTTCACAATTCAAAGGAAGCAGGCGCACCAGTCGCCCATCCGGCAGCCGGAACTGCTGCTCTGCCTGTTCCAGGTCAATCTCGCACCGGAAGCCCGGTGCCGGTTCGGTGCAGCGTTCCATCCAGATCCGCCCCTGCCGGGAGCAGAACCGCACGCCGCCGCCGATCTCCGAAGCACCGCCTTCGGCTGCCAGCCGGGTACAGAGCCCGGTCTGCTGGTAGGAGAGCGTCCCGCCTTCGGCGTACGCCAGCCGGCTGAGTACCTCCCGGCGCACCGCCGCCGGAAGAGCCAGAAACGCCTCTGCCGAACAGGCTGTATGTCCCCGGTACGGCTCGGCTGTATCCAGAAACCGCTCTGCCTCCCGGGTCACCAGTTCGTAGCCCTCCCCCATTGCCTCGACAAGGTGCGAAAAGGCTTCGGGCAGTGCCGGGTTGAGGGCATACAGCTCGGGGATCAGCCGCAGCCGGATGCGGTTGCGGGTGTACTCCTCCGAAAAGTTGGTGCTGTCGGTGACAAACCCGATGCCATGTTCAGCGCAGTAAGCCTCCACTTCCTGTCGGGTGATTGCAATCAGCGGCCGGATCAGATAATCCCGCACCGGCTGGATGCCGCACATGCCCCGCAACCCGGTCCCCCTCGCCATCGAGAACAGAACCGTCTCCATATTGTCGCTGAGGGTATGGGCGGTGGCTACCCTGCACCCGGTCTCCCGGTGCAGCCGCTCGAAGAGGGCATACCGCGCCTTACGGCCGGCCGTCTCCTCCGAGAGATGCTCCTGCCGGGCCAGTTCCGCCACCGGGATCTGCTCCACCGTGAGCGGCACCCCACAGCGGCGGCACAGCTCCCGGACAAAACGCTCGTCCCGGTCGGCCTCCGCCCCGCGCAGGCAATGGTTGAGGTGACAGGCCGTAATGGTGAGCTGCATCGGCTCCTGCAGCGAGAGCAAAAAAGTGAGCAGTGCCACCGAATCTGCGCCGCCGGATACCGCAGCGCAGACATGGTCGCCCTGCCCAATCATCTGATATTTCCGGATGGTTTCCAGTACCTTATCCCTCATTGCGGAACAGCTCCAGTCCCTTAAAGCGTGTGAACTGGCCATCCCAGCCCAGCTTGACCGAATCGGTCTCACCGTGACGGTTCTTGGCCACGATGCACTCAGCCACATTCTGCTCCTCACTCTCCCGGTCATAGTATGCATCCCGGTAGAGGAACAGCACAATATCCGCATCCTGCTCGATGGAGCCGGATTCGCGCAGGTCGGAGAGCATGGGGCGGTGATCCTGCCGGCTGTCCGGCCCACGGGAGAGCTGGGACAGGGTGATCACCGGCACATTGAGCTCCTTGGCCATGATCTTGAGCCCTCGGGTGATTTCGGAGATCTCCTGCACCCGGTTTCCGTCCGAACGGCGGCCCGACGTCATCAGCTGGAGGTAGTCAATCACCACCAGCCCGATATCCGGGATGCGCCGCAGTTTTGCCTTGATATCCGCCACCGTGATGGAGGGGGTATCGTCGATGTAGATCTCCGCCTTGGAGAGCATCTGGGCGGTCATCGCCAGCTTGGTCCAATCCTCCGGGGTGAGATTTCCGGTGCGCAGTGCGCCCGACTGGATCAGCGCTTCGGAGGAGAGGATTCGTCCCACCAGCTGCTCCTTGCTCATTTCCAGCGAAAAGACAGCCACCTTTTTGCCCGACCGCACCGCCACATTGGTGGCAATGTTCAGCGCAAAGGAGGTCTTGCCCATGCCGGGAC
>CAKWRB010000148.1 GCA_934845495.1 uncultured bacterium | reverse complement strand
CACAGGATGGCAGCAGCATCGGCCATAAGGGTATGATCGCCGCCTCCAAGGCTCTGGCCCTGGCTGTGATCCGCACAATGGAAGATCCGGAACTCCTCAAGAAGGCCCATGAGGAATATGTAAAGACCACCGGCGGCAAGTACATCTGCCCCGTTCCTCCGGAGACCGTTCCCCTGTTTGACTAATTCAGTCGCTACATAGCTATAACAAACGGACAGCTTAGGCTGTCCGTTTTTTGCTGCAGTGGAAGAACATTCCTTCCGCTGTTTTTCTCGATTGTACAAAGCTCTTAATACAGCTCGGTGCCCTCGGCGGATACACGGCCAAGGATCAGCTTGGGAGTCTCGGGGAGAGGCTCCGGCGAAATGGTGACAGCCTCCAGGAAGAGACGCTCCGCCTCATCAAAGCGGGCAGGATCACCGGAGGTGTAAAGACGGGCAAACTCAAAGCCGCCGTCCACCTGGTCGCCCAGGTTCATCCGGAAGAGGATTCCGGCTGTATAGTCGATGGGGTCGCCCTTGGCCTGACGGCCTGCACCCAGCATTGCGGCTGCAAGGCCGCACTTCTCTGCATCGATGTGAGTGATATAGCCATCTCTGGGGGCCTTGACCCGACGGAAATCGGCTGCGGCAGGCAGTTTCTGGGTATCTTCGATCACCGAGATATCGCCGCCCTGTGCTGCAACCATCTCCTTGAATTTATCCAGTGCAGCACCGGTGAGAATGGCTTCCCGAGCCAGTTTGCTGCAGTGGATGATATCCCCCTTGCCAGCCAGGTAGAGCATATTGGCTGCCAGCTCCCGGCAGATGGTTGTCAATTCCATCGGGCCGTGACCCTCCAGCGTCTCCACCGCCTCACATACTTCCAGTGTGTTGCCTACCGCATTGCCCAGCGGAGCATCCATATTGGTGATCAGAGCCACGGTACGCCGTCCCACCGCTTCGCCGATCTGCACCATCGTTTCAGCCAGGCGCACACCATCTTCCAGTGTTTTCATAAAGGCCCCGCTGCCCACCTTTACATCCAGTACGATACCGTCCGCTCCAGCGGCAATCTTCTTGGACATGATGCTGGCGGCAATCAGCGGGATGCTCTCTACGGTGGCAGTGACATCACGGAGGGCATAGAGCTTCTTGTCGGCCGGAGCCAGATCTCCGCTCTGGCCGATCACACAGGCGCCCACTGTGTTGACTGTCTGAAGGAACTCCTCCGGCGAAAGCTCCACACAAAAGCCGGGAATCGATTCCAGTTTATCCACAGTACCGCCGGTGTGACCCAGGCCGCGGCCGGACATCTTTGCCACCGGTACACCACAGGCTGCCACAATGGGAGCTACCACCATGGTGGTCTTGTCTCCAACGCCGCCGGTGGAGTGCTTATCTGCCTTGAATCCATGGATCCCAGAGAGGTCTACCATATCGCCGGAATGGGCCATCCGGTCGGTGAGCACCGCTGTTTCGTGGGGATCAAGCCCCTGGAAGTAAATTGCCATCATCAGGGCAGAAAGCTGATAATCCGGAATGGAGCCATCGGTACAGCCCTGCACCACAAAGCCGATCTCCTCATCGGTCAGAGAGAAGCCATCGCGTTTTTTATGAATGATGTCGTACATTCTCATTATCTGTCACTCCTTCATTGTTTTATAAAACAAAGCAGCCGTCCGGGGCCGTTCTGACCACAGACGGCTGCTTGGAAACAACCAGGTTTTATCGGGCGCCCTTTTCGTAGGGAACACCGTTTGCCTTGGGGGCCACTGCCTTGCCCACAAACAGCACCAGCACCAGAATGGTGAGTACATAGGGCAGCATGGACAGCAGCTGCGGCGAGATGCTGGAGGTTCCGCCACCCAGCATTACCACCAGAGCCTGTGCAAAGGCAAAGATAAGGCAGGCAAAGAAGGCACCATGAGGAGTCCACTTGCCAAAGATCACCGCTGCCATCGCAATAAAGCCCTGGCCGGAAATGACTGTGGGAGTAAACAGCGAAACAACAGCCAGCGACTGTGCTGCACCGCCGAAGCCGGCCAGTACACCCGAAATGATCACTGCTGCATACCGCACTGCATAGACATTGATACCCAGTGTATCCGCTGCAGCCGGATGCTCACCCACAGCGCGCAGACGCAGGCCCCACTTGGTGTGGTACAGCACAAACCAGATCACTGCAGTGAGCGCCAGTGCAATCACAAAGGTAATATCCACATCGAAGTTGCGCAGGGCGCCCTCCGGCTGAAGGCCCAGCAGACCCATCAGCTTGGGCATCTGCTTGGGAACCGGCTTGGACATGGTGGCACCGTCAAAGAACAGTCGGCAAAGGAACAGAGCCAGACCCTGACCGATGAAGTTGAGTGCGACACCGGAAATGGTCTGGTTGGCCTTGAAGGTGATGGAGGCCAGTGCGTGCAGCAGTGCCAGAGCGCCGCCAGCCACACCGGCTGCCAGGAAGCCGATCCACGGACTGCCGCTGTAATAACCGACCGCTGCGCCTGCAAAGGCACCAATCACCATCATGCCCTCCAGGCCGATGTTGATCACGCCGGACCGCTCGCTGACTACGCCGCCCAGAGCGGTGAGGACCAGCGGGGCCGCATACATAAAGGTAATGGTAATTGCCAGGAAAATATTACTTGCCATTGCTTCTGCCCCTCCTCTTTTCCAGATAGTCAGCCAGCATACGGAACGCACCCGACATGGCGATGAAGAAAATGATGGTGCCAATCACGATGTTGATGATCTCGCTGGGGGCACCCAGGTCGGCCTGGATCGAGCTGCCGCCATACTGCAGCCCTGCAAAGAGCAGTGCCGAAGTAATGACGCCCAGCGGCGAGGTGTTGGCCATCAGGGCCACCGAGATACCGTCAAAGCCGTAACCGGGCTGTGCAGTCAGCATGGTGATGCGGTGCGGCATGGCGCCGGTGATGACAATGGCACCAGCCAGACCGGCCAACGCACCGGCAAAGGCCAGCGAGAGAATGATGTTCTTGTTGACATTGATACCGGCAAAACGGGCTGCCTCACTGCCGGAACCAACTGCCCGCATCTCGTAGCCGCGTGTGGTGCGGTTCAGGATAAACCATACCAGGAAGGCGGCGGCAATGGCCAGGAAGATGCCGTAGTTGAGATCGGTCTTGATGAGCACATCACCCAGGATGGGATGGGTGCCATCCAACAGCCACTGGCGGCCGGCATCCGAGGTCTTCCACTTGTTGAGGACCACGATCCAGGAGCTGGGGAGAACCTCATAGGAGGCCTCGGTCTGGGGCTTCTTGAGCCAGGGCATTCCGATCATGAAGTTGTTGAAGTACAGGGCGATCCAGTTGAGCATGATGCCGGAGATCACTTCGTGGATGCCGAACTTCGCCTTGAGGACACCCACCAGGGCACCCCACAAACCCGCCACGGCAATGGCAGACAGAGCCACCGCGATGAAGTGCAGCAGCGGAGGAAGCTCGATGCAATAGCCCACAACGACTGCTGCAACCATGCCCATAATGGCCTGGCCTTCGGCACCGATGTTGAACATACCGGTCTTGAAGGCAAAGGAGATGCTGAGGCCGGTCAGAATCAGCGGAGTGGCCCGGATGATCACCTGCACAAGGTACTTGG
>CAKWRB010000147.1 GCA_934845495.1 uncultured bacterium | reverse complement strand
AGAGGAACTTGTGCCAGAAGCGGCTGTACAGCAGGTGCAGGGTGGTGTGCTCCATACCGCCGTTGTACCAGTCCACCGGCATCCAGTAGTCCAGGGCTTCCTTGGAGGCCAGCTCCTTGTCGTTGTGAGGATCGCAGTACCGCAGGAAGTACCAACTGGAACCAGCCCACTGGGGCATGGTGTCGGTTTCCCGCTTGGCCGGTGCGCCGCAGACCGGGCAGGTGGTGTTCACCCAGTCGGTCATGGCAGCCAGGGGGCTTTCGCCGGTGTCGGTAGGCTCGTAGGAATCCACCTCCGGCAGGCGCAGCGGCAGCTCACTCTCCGGTACGGGAACCATACCGCAGTGCGGGCAGTGGATGATCGGAATGGGTTCGCCCCAGTAGCGCTGACGGGAGAATACCCAGTCACGCAGCTTGTAGTTGACCTTTTCATGGCCCTTGCCGGTTTCGGCCAGCCACTCGGTGATCTTCTTCTTGGCCTCTTCCACGGTCAGGCCGTCCAGCATACCGCTGTTGACCATGATGCCGGTGTTGCAGTCGGTAAAGGCTGCCTCTTCCACATTGCCGCCCGCTACCACTTCGATGATGGGCAGGCCGAACTTCTTGGCAAAGGCCCAGTCGCGCTCGTCGTGGCCGGGAACTGCCATGATGGCACCGGTGCCGTAGGTCATCAGCACATAGTCGGAGATAAAGATCGGGATCTCCTTGCCGGTCACCGGGTTGATGCCCCGAACCCCTTCGATGCAGACGCCGGTCTTTTCCTTGTCGGCAGCCATTTCGCTGCGCTCGAAGTCACTCTTGCGGGCGGCTTCTGCCTGGTAGGCGCGCAGGGCATCCAGATTGGCGATGCGGTCGGCCCACTGTTCGATGTAGGGGTGTTCCGGCGCGATGACCATATAGGTGGCGCCATAGAGAGTATCCGGCCGGGTGGAGAATACGGTGAGGGTATCTCCGGCGGTAGTTTCAAAGTCGATCTCCGCACCGGTGGAGCGGCCGATCCAGTTGATCTGGCTGGTCTTGACGCGGTCGATGTAGTCCACGCCGTCCAGGTCATCGATCAGGCGCTGGGCATACTGGGTGATGCCGAGCATCCACTGGTTCTTGACCTTGTGGATCACTTCGCCGCCGCAGCGCTCGCAGACGCCGCCGACCACTTCCTCGTTGGCCAGTACACACTTGCAGGAGGTGCACCAGTTTACCGACATTTCCTTCTTATAGGCCAGACCGTGCTTGAAGAGCTGCAGGAAGATCCACTGGGTCCACTTGTAGTACTCGGGATCGGTGGTGTTGATCTCCCGGGTCCAGTCAAAGGAGAGGCCCAGGCTCTTGAGCTGATGCTTGAAGTTGGCCACATTGTTCTTGGTGACGATTTCCGGGTGGATGTGATTTTTGATGGCAAAGTTTTCGGTGGGCAGGCCAAAGGCATCCCAGCCCATGGGATAGAGGACATTATACCCCTCCATGCGACGCTTGCGGGCCAGGATATCCAGTGCGGTGTAGGAGCGCGGATGGCCCACATGCAGTCCCTGACCCGACGGGTAGGGGAACTCCACCAGCGCATAGAACTTGGGCTTGGTGTAGTCATTGGAGGCGGCAAAGGTGTTCTCGGTTTCCCAGATATCCTGCCATTTCTTTTCCACTGCGGCAAAATCGTATTTCATAAAAATCATTCTTCCCTTCCAGTTTGTCCGAAAGCCTTAGTTGGGCTTGACTATTGTTGAAATATCCACTTCCTGGGCATCTCTCCATAGTCGCTCCAGCGAATAGAATTCGCGGACTTCTTCCCGGAACAGATGAACGATCACCATTTCGTAATCCAGCAGCAGCCAGTCGGCTGTTTCCCAGCCTTCCCGGCGGCGGGCATCGATGCCCAGCTCGCTGAGCTTTTCATCGATCTCATCTGCCATGGCCCGGAGCTGAGGGGTGCTGGAACCCGATGCGATCACAAAGTAATCGCACAGTGTGGTGCGGTCATGCACATCCAGCAGCTTGATCTCCTCGCCCTTCTTGGCGTCGATACAGCCGACGATCTTTTCGGCCAGTTCCAGTGCTGTCATTCCATCTCCTCCTTTCCATCAGTATATTCGCCGCAGTCAATGCCGTACTCCCTCATGGTCTCCAGGGTATCCCGTGTCATGGGGGTGGCATTGGTGCGCATTTTATTCAGTGTAAATTCCAGCGAGCACCGCAGTGCCGCATCCAGATCCCGGTCAGCCAGGTTCCGTACCTCTCGGGCATCGGGGTAATCCCGCTCCGCCGAGGTGAGATCTGCAATGTAGATGATCTTCTCAAACAGGCTCATGCCGGCGCGCCCGGTGGTGTGGTAGGCCACACTGTACAGGATATCCCGGTTATACACCCCGAGTTCCTCCCAGATGTAGGCCGCAGCCGCCGGTCCATGCCAGATGGGCGGTACAAGGCCGAAGGATTTGTCATTCATTATATCATTCTTTATAGGGCCGCGCAACCGCTTTACCAGTGAAAACTGCTCTTTGTCCGGAAGATTTTTACAGACATCGTGCAGGATCCCGGCCACCCGGCAGAGGGTGGGGTTTTCCCCGTATCGCTCCGCCAGTTCCTCCGCCCGGGCTGCCACATTCATCGAATGGGCAAAGCGGGCCGGTTTTTCCAGGCGGCGGGCCGTCTCCACAAATTTATCCTCGTCGTACACCCAATCCCGGACATCACTGCCGTAAAGGCCGTTCTGCAGGATATAGGAGAGTACTTTGGGGGAAATCCCCAGCTCCCGGCTGTCCCGGCAGCCGGCGGCAATGCGCTCCCGGATCCCGGTGGAGGAACAGTTGAAGGGCTCCCGGTGCAGGATCCTGGCCCTTCCGCCTGCTGCCCGGATGTGTCCGGCCTGGGTCTCCAGCATCTCGGCAGTATCCCCGCCCCGCTCCATGGTGCAGATCTCCGCCATCCGGACCAGCTCACTGCCCCGGTGCCAGTCCAGCACGGTGCAGAACATATCGCTGCCGGTGAGCAGGTAGAACTCCCCTTCCGGGTACAGCTCACGCAATTCGGTCAGGGTATCCACGGTATAGCTCTTGCCGCCCCGGCGGATCTCGATATCCGAAACCTCAAACCCCGGAAGCCCCTCCGAGGCCAGCTCGGCCATACGGCAGCGGTGTTCACCATCGGGCAGGTGGTCGGTCTGCTTGTGGGGCGGCTGATAGGTGGGGATCAGGAGCATCTTTTCCAGCCCCAGTTCCTGCTGGTAGATCCTTGCCAGACGCAGGTGCCCGTCGTGGATGGGGCTGAAGGTCCCACCCAGAATACCGATCTTCACTGTCTACTCCTCCTCCGGGCTGTCCGTCACTCAGCGGACATCGTCCTTTTTCAGGCTGATCTTCGGATTCTTCAGGTTCCGGCGAAACAGGATAAAGCGCATTCCGATCACCTGTACCACCTCGCTGCCAGTGGCCTCGGCCAGCTGGGCAGCGATCTCACCGGCAAAGCCCGGTGCGGTCTCCAGCACCTTGCCCTTAATCAGTTCCCGGGCGGTGAGTGCATCGTCCACCTGCTTGATGAGATTTTCTGAAATTCCCTCTTTTCCCACCTGCAGAATGGTCTCGGCGCTGTTGGCCAGGCCGCGCAGCTCGCTCAAAAAGCCCAGGTCCAGGCAGTAGGC
>CAKWRB010000146.1:2147-3636 GCA_934845495.1 uncultured bacterium | reverse complement strand
GACTGGCAGGATTTCCAAAACTGTGGTATACTTTTAATATATCGAATCGTTGTACCCAAACCGCTGGGCTCCTGCCCAGCGGCCAACAGAAACGGAGTGACATCATGCTGAGCAAAAATGACATCATTACCCTGGACATTGTTGATCTGACTGCGGAGGCAATGGGAGTTGGACGCCATGACGGAATGGCTGTCTTTGTCCCCATGAGCGCTGTGGGAGACAATCTCAGCGTCCGGATCGTCAAAGTGCAGAAAACCCTCTGCTATGGCATCATCGAGGAGATCCTCTCCCCTTCCCCCATGCGCATCGAGCCGGACTGCCCGGTCTATAAAAAATGCGGCGGATGCAGCCTGCGCCACATCCAATATGAGGAGGAGTGCCGGCTGAAAAACCGCATCGTCTATGAGAATATGCGGCGCATCGGCGGAATCGAGCTGGAAATGCCGCCGCTGCTGGGCTCCCCTTCGGTGGACTGTTACCGCAACAAGGCCCAGTATCCCCTCACCCAGACTAAAACCGGCGTCCGGGGTGGATTTTTCGCCAGCCGTTCCCATCGGGTAATCCCCTATGAGGATTGTGCCCTGCAGCCGCCGGTATTCGGCGAGATCCTGCGCTTTGTGGAAGAATTTCTGGACCAGTACCACATTCCTGCCTATGACGAGACGACCGGCACCGGTCTGGTGCGCCATGTCTATCTGCGCCAGGGAACTGTGTCCGGAGAGCTGATGCTCTGCCTGGTGATCAACGGTTCGGAACTGCCCCACTGCAGCCAGTTTGTCAACCGCATCACCGATCGGTTCCCGGAACTTGCCAGCATCATGCTCAACATCAATCGGGAGCGCACCAATGTGATCCTCGGCAAAAAGAACCGGCTGATCTACGGCAAGGACCACATCACTGATACCCTGTGCGGCGTACAGTTTGACCTCTCCCCCATGGCCTTCTATCAGGTCAACCACGACGGAGCCGAGCAGCTCTACCGCATCGCCGGAGAGTTTGCCCAGCTGACCCCGGACGATGTGCTGCTGGACCTCTACTGCGGCGCCGGTACCATCGGCCTGAGCCTGGCCCACCAGGTCAAAGAGGTAATCGGCGTGGAGATCGTACGGGAGGCGGTGGAGAACGCCGCACAGAACGCCCGGAAAAACGGCATTGAAAATGCCCGCTTCCTCTGCGGAGATGCTGCGCAGGCTGCCCAGACCCTGGCCGAGGAGGGGATCCGGCCCAATGTAGTGATCATTGACCCGCCGCGCAAGGGCTGCAGCCCCGACCTTCTGCGCATCATCGCCGAGATGGACCCCGACCGGCTGGTGTATGTGTCCTGCAACAGCGCCACCCTGGCCCGAGATGCCGCCATCCTCAAGGAACTGGGCTTTACTCCCTGCCGGCTGCAGGCGGTGGATATGTTCCCCCGTACAGCACATGTAGAGGCCGTCCTCTCCATGAAAAAGTAAATTGCAATTTGTTTCCATAACCCATACTCCCCGGA
>CAKWRB010000146.1:0-2100 GCA_934845495.1 uncultured bacterium | reverse complement strand
GGTCCGGGGAGTTTATACGGAGGAACCCCTATGAATGAACATTCCAACGGCTGCCGGCTCTGTCCGCGGCAATGCGATGCCGACCGCTCTGGCGGCACCCCTGGATACTGCGGTGTGGCAGAGCCGGGGATCTATGCCGCACGGGCTGCCCTGCATCTCTGGGAGGAGCCCTGCATCTCCGGGGAGACCGGCTCCGGGGCAGTCTTTTTCAGCGGCTGCCCTCTGCGCTGCGTCTACTGCCAGAACTACTCCATCGCCCGTGCCCAGGTGGGAAAACCCATCTCGGTGGAGCGGTTGGCAGAGTTCTTCCTGGAACTTCAGCAACAGCAGGCTGCCATCATCAACCTGGTCACCCCCACCCACTATACACCCCAGATCATCGAGGCGGTAACGCTGGCCCGGAACAGGGGGCTGCGGCTTCCCATCGTCTACAACTGCGGCGGCTACGAGAGTGTGGAAACTCTCCGCAGCCTGGAGGGGATCGTGGACATCTATCTCACCGACTTCAAATATATGCAGTCCGAACCGGCTGAACGGTACTCCCGGGCGGCGGACTACCCGGAGGTAGCCAAAGTCGCTCTGGCCGAAATGGTCCGCCAGCAGCCGGAAGCCCGCATCGACGGCACCGGCATGATGACAGCCGGCGTCATTGTCCGGCATCTTCTGCTGCCGGGGCATGTGCAAAATGCCAAAGCAGTGGTAAAATATATATATGAAAACTACGGCGACCGGGTGTGGCTGAGCCTGATGAACCAATACACTCCCCTGCCTCAGGTTCGGGATTTTCCGGAAATCGACCGGAAGGTCACCCGCCATGAATATGACCGTCTGATCCGCTATGCGCTCTCCCTGGGGATTGAAAATGCCTTTATCCAGGAGGGCGGCACTGCGGCAGAGAGCTTTATTCCGGCCTTCGACTACCAGGGGCTTTGAGCTGACACAACAGAACGGAGGAATCAGTAAACGATGCAGCAGTTTCTGCTCAATCTTGAAAAAGGCGACCTGCACCAGGTCCGGGATCCCCGGGAAACGGAGCGATGCTCTCCCATTCTCCGGCCAATCTCTGTGATGACGCTGGAGGAATTTTCTACGGAAAAGACGGTTCCGCATAAGGCAAACTATATCCGGAACCTTCAGCACCGTTCTGCCTGCAAACTGGAGGCATTCAGCGACTGCACCCAGGGAATCATCCGCATCCCCAAACGCTCCTCCGGGAAGCTGCCGGAAATTCAGATCGGGTTTTATCTGGACAGCGAGCGGCTGCTCCTGATCGAGGACACCGGCTTCCTTCTCCCCTTTCTGAAGTCGCTGGAACGCGCTCCCCTGGGACCCTGCTCCCTCACTGCTCTGGTACTGGCTCTGCTGGAATCGCTGATTGAAGAGGATTCTCTGGAACTGGAACAACTGGAGGACAAAATGGCTGTGATGGAAGAGGGGCTGCTGAACCGGATCCCCGATGCCTTTCATGCCACTGTAATCGCCTACCGCCGGGAGCTTTCCTCGCTGCGCGCTTTCTACGAACAGATGATGAATCTGGGCGAACAAATGCAAACCACCTGCCATGAACTGGACGAACGGGAACTGTCCAGTTGGAAGCTGTTTGTCAGCCGTTGTGACCGCCTGCACAGCCATGTGGAAATGCTCAAGGAATATCTGCTGCAGATCCGGGAACTGTATCAGTCCCAGATCGAGCTGCAGCAGAACAAGGTGATGACTTTTCTGACCGTTGTGACCACCATCTTCATGCCTTTGACGCTGATTGCCGGCTGGTTTGGCATGAACTTCCCGGATATGCTCATGTTCCGATGGAAATATGGCTATCTCTTTGTGATCCTGCTGAGTATCACGCTGGTTGTAGCAGAGTACTTTTACTTCCGACGCAAGAAAATGCTCTGACCCCAGCACCCCGAAACCATGGGTAACAGACAAAAAGGGTTCTCCCACTGAGTGGGAGAACCCTTTTATAAATAGGTGCCGCAATCAAAGAGCGCCACAGGAACCGTACATCGACATTGGCTGGGCGCGTTCAAACATCACCTGGCAGCCCAATACACCACCAGCACACATGGTCTCGTTCAGGGGGATCAACACCTGGCTGGT
>CAKWRB010000145.1:348-3643 GCA_934845495.1 uncultured bacterium | reverse complement strand
TCGTCCCAGTGCCGACCTCTTTCCTGCAAAAAACTTCTGCCCGGTGGGTTGACTTTACCAAATGGTTGTATTATCATCTGTTTTAGTTGATAGTACAACTATTACATTGGGAACAGGAGGGATCCCCCATGGATCTGACCCGACGCAGGATCACCAAAATCGCCCGGGAGGTGAGCAAGTTCACCGTCCGCACCCTGAAGGCCGAGGGAATCGGCGCTTCGGAGTTTGATGTGATCCACGCTGTACGCAAAAACCCCGGCATCACCCAGGCGGAAATCTGCCGGCTGCTGGGCACCGACAAGGGCGCTGTGGCCCGGCAGACTGCCAACCTGGAGGAAAAGGGCTACCTCTACCGCCAGGAAAACCCGGCAGACCGCCGCAGCCAGCAGATCTTCCCCACCGAAAAGGCGCAGCTGCTGAAAAATTCCAAGGCGCAGATCGAAACCATCTGTTACGAATGGCTGGCCGAGGCCCTCACCCCGGAGGAACAGCAGGAATTTGCACGACTGCTGGAGCGCATCTATCTGCGCAGCAAGGCGGAGAGCAAGGCCGGGTTCCCCAACCTGACCCAAAAAGTACAGGAGGCAGAATGAGATGAACCAGAAAAAATCCCGCCTTTCCCAGGCCATGGTGTTCCTGATCCTGTTCGGGATCGTCAGCCTGTTTTCGGACATGACCCACGAGGGCGCTTCGAGCATCCGCGGCGCCTATCTGGCACTGCTGGGGGCTTCGGCCGGGGCCATCGGCTTTATCTCCGGCCTGGGAGAACTCATCGGCTACTCGATGCGCTACCTCTTCGGGCGCATCACCGACCGCACCCGCAGCTACTGGCCCATGGTGATCCTGGGCTATGTACTGGACATCATCGCCGTGCCTGCCCTGGCCCTGGTGGGAGAACACGGCTGGATCGCCGCCTGCCTGCTGCTGGTGGTGCAGCGCATGGGCAAGGCCATCAAAAAGCCTGCCAAGGATACCATCATGTCCTTTGCCGCCTCCCAGGAGGGGGCCGGGCGCAGCTTTGGTCTGCAGGAGCTGCTCGACCAGATCGGCGCCTTTCTGGGGCCGGTGCTGCTGTGGCTGGTGATGCTCGGGCGCACCGATGCCTCCCCCATCCGCACCTACTCGCTCTGCTTTGCGGTGCTGGCGATCCCCGGCGGCATCACCCTGCTGCTGCTGCTCTACACCCGCAGTCGCTTCCCCAACCCCGAACAGTTTGAGCCGGAGCCCAAGGAGTATATCCCCTTCCGCATGAAGAAGAGTTTTATTCTCTACATCGCCGGCATCAGTCTGTTTGCCTTCGGCTTCATCGATTACTCGCTCATTGTCATGCACATCTCCCGAACCGCCGCCCTGTCGGGGGCAGCCGGCTTGATCACTGAGGAGACCCTGCCGCTGCTCTACGCCGGGGCCATGCTCATCGACGCCGTTTCCGCCCTGTTCTTCGGCTTCCTCTACGACCGGATCGGCGTGCGCTCGCTCATCTTCTCAACCCTGCTCTCCAGCGGCTTTGCCGTCTTTGTCTTCTCGATGCACTCGGTTCCGGCGCTGCTGGTCGGCATCGCCCTCTGGGGCATTGGCATGGGCGCACAGGAATCCATTCTCAAGGCCGCCGTCTCCTCGATGGTGCCCAAATCCAGCCGCGCCACCGGCTATGGCATCTTTGAGTGTTCCTTCGGCTTCTTCTGGTTTTTGGGTAGCTGGCTGATGGGGGCACTCTACGATTTCTCCATTCCGGCCATGGTCGCCGTCTCGGTGGCTGCCCAGCTGCTCTCCATTCCGCTGTACCTGGCCTCTTCCCGGCAAAAAATCCGGGAAGAACAGCCGCTGCACGAATAATCCCTGCCCTCATCGGGCATACTCCTTCCAGACCGATCATTTGGGAGGAGTGGACTGATGCACTGTCATCTGAATCTGTTTTTGCTGCTGCTCTGCCTGCTGTGTACCGGCTGCCGCCGGGAGCTGCCCTCACCAGAGCCATCGCCTGCCACCGTCCGCTCGACCCGGGCAGAGGAGGATTCCGCCCGCTTTCTGGAGCTGATCCGACGGCTGGACTTTCTGCTGGAGGGGGAGGACTGGCAGGACCCCACCGAGATCGACCGGGTCTACCTGACCCAGTGGTACCTGCGGCAGTGGCTGCTGTTCCAGGGGGAGGATGGGGAGTTTTCCACCGAACCACTGACCGTGCCTGACCACGGCCTGCTCCTCCCTCAGAAGGAACTGGAGGCCGCCGTGGAGGAGAGCTTTGGCCTCTCCGCCGACTGGCTGCGCCGGGAGAACCCCACCTACCGCCCGGACGAAGCCGGCTATCACCCGGCTGGTGCCGCCGGGAATCCGCGCCGCACCGCCATCGACCTGCTCTCGGTGCAGGAGGAGGACGGTCTGCTGACCCTGACCTTCACCCTGAAGGGGGCAGCCGGTCAGCCCCTGCAGACCAAAGCGCTGACGGTGCGCACCGACACCCCCTCTCCCCGCTACCAGAGCCTTCTCACCCTGAACTGAAAAAATCCCCTGTCGGAAGCCCGACAGGGGATTTTTTATTGGGGGAAACGATCTATTCCGGCAGCACCGGGAGGGTAAAATCCCGCCGGTTCACATAGGGGGCACCGGCAGTCCGAT
The DNA here is from genome assembly GCA_934845495.1 of uncultured bacterium. Taxonomy (GTDB): domain Bacteria; phylum Bacillota; class Clostridia; order Oscillospirales; family Ruminococcaceae; genus Avimicrobium. The sequence goes on along the minus strand of CAKWRB010000145.1, from coordinate 1,027 downwards.
AGGTCTGGTGATCGGGGGCGGTTGGCTTTTGGTACAGGTAATCCAGGCAGTCCCGGAGGGTGGCGGCGGTGGCGCCTGCTCTGCGCCCGAACAGCACGCCGCCGTTTGGCAGGAAGGTGGGCGAATGGCGGGGATAGCGCACATCGGTATCCGCCTCCACATGGAGGTGGGGGCTCCAGTAGTGCAGGCTGCCCATGCCGGAACCGCCGTACTGCCCCAGGACCGTATCCTTGGTGATGGCATTTTCCCCGGTGGGGAGCCGGGCAATCTCCGCCAGGTGGAAGTACCGGAAGATCACATCGGCGGCGCTGCCATCCGGGCGGTACACCGCCCCGGGATAGCGGATGATTACCGTGTTGCCGGCATAGCGGTCCCAGCCGGCGGCAACCAGGGTCCCCACGCCGCTGGCGTAGACGGTGGGATCCCCCACCGCCGACACCAGATCGGTGCCGTAATGGGGAAAGCCAAACCGCGCCTGATAGGCCGCGTTGCCCATCGAGGCGGTGACCACGGCCCGGTTGATGGGCAAAATCAAGGTCTGCTTCATATCCATTCTCCTTTCAGACAGTCCCGGGGGGGGCGCGCCCCCCCGCGGGGGGTGTTTTGTCCCCGGGAGCGGGAGGGGTGGGGTGGCCGCCGCGATAATTTTTTTTGGGGGTACCCGAACCACCCCCCACAA
>CAKWRB010000145.1:0-338 GCA_934845495.1 uncultured bacterium | reverse complement strand
TTGTTGGTAAAAATCAAGGTCTTCTTAATATCATTTCTCCTTTCAGACCGGCCCGGGGGGAGCGCCCCGCCCTGGTTTCAGTGTATGCACCGGTGCAGCGTCAGGTGTGCTGTCCCGGCGGAGATCTGTTTTGAGGCGGAAACCTGCACCACCCCCAAAAAACAGCAAAAGACGGGCAGGCCGAAGCCTGTCCGTCTTTTTATATCCCTATTTTCAGTGTATCGTGACTGGTCTATGCTGTCAAGTACCGGAGGGTCAGATCTTCAGGCGCACCAGCAGCTGTCCGGCCTGGACCACATCGCCCGGCTGGGCATAGACAGCCTCCACGGTGCCGTCGA
>CAKWRB010000144.1 GCA_934845495.1 uncultured bacterium | reverse complement strand
CAGAGAGACCGTTCAGAACGGCAATCGCCTCGGACAGGCTGGTCTCGTCCAGCGAGCCAAATCCCTCGTCTACAAACATGGTGTCCAGTCGGACGCCGCCGGCAGCCGATTGGATCTCGTCCGAAAGCCCCAGCGCCAGTGCCAGCGAAGCCAGAAAGCTCTCGCCGCCCGAAAGGGTGCGTACATCCCGGCGGGTGGCATTGTAGTGGTCCACCACATCCAGATCCAGTCCGCTCTGGCTGCGCAGGCTGGAGGCCTGCTCCCGGCGGGCCAGCTCGTACCGGCCTCCGGTCATGGCCATCAGGCGGATGTTGGCCCGGGCAGTGACCCGGTCAAAGGTGGTCATCTGCACAAAGGTTTCCAGCATCACCTTTTCCTTGCCAGTGATATTGCCCGAGGCGGTATCGCTGAGCGCACCCACCCAGCCCAGCTGCTGTTCCACCGCAGCCAGGTCGGCGCTGTGCTTGGTGTAACCCTCGGCCGCACGGCGGTTGCTGCGGAGCCGTCCAGCACACTCCTCCCGATGGGCGGTGAGGGCAGCAGTCTGCTCCCGGAGCTGCTTCTGCTCCTCCAACAACCGGGGCAGTTCCTCCGGGCTGCTGTCTGCCAGCTGCTGTTTCAGCGCCTGGATCCGGCTCTGGCAGGCGGTGTGTGCTGTACGGGCATCCTCCAGCTGGGTGCGGGCGGATTCCATCGCCGTGCGAAGGTGATCCAGCTCCTCCTCCCAGCCACGGATCTCCGCCTGGGCCTCCCGCTGCCCCGGATGCTTCAGCCCTGCCCGGAGCTTGTCCGCACCCTCTTGGGCAGCGGCCAGCTCTCCGGTCAGCCGGGTGCGCTCCTCCCCGGCCAGCTTCTCCTCCCGAACATTCTCTTCGATCTGGCGAAGGAGCTGGGGCAGCTCCCGCTTTTCCAGCGTTCCCAGACGGGTCCTGGCGGCCTCCAAACGGGACTGTTCCCCCAGCAGTCGCTTCTGTTCGGCACGGGCGGCAGTTCCGCTCTGCACGATCTGCATTTGGGCCTGATCCAGGGGGATCTCTCCGATTTCCAGCCAGGCAAACAGTTCCCGGTGCCGGGCATCCCGATCGGCTTTTTTCTGCCCTGCTTCGGTGCTGGCCTGGGTCATCTTCTCCTGGGCACCGTTCATCTGCCTCTGTGCCTCCCGGAGCTGCTGCTGGGTGGGGGCATAGCCCGGGAGCCGTGCCGGGCTTGGATGGCTGAGCGAACCGCACACCGGGCAGGGGCTCCCCTCCCGGAGTGTTCCGGCCAGCACACCGGCCTGGGCATCCAGATAGGCCTGGTGGATCTGCTCGTAGTTCTGGTGTTCCCGGTCGTAGGCAGTCCGGGCATTCAGGTAGCTTTGCTGGGCAGCAGCCAGCTCTGTTTCGGCGCCGGCTGCCGCCTTCCACAGGCGGTGGGCTGCCGTCAGGCGGTCCAGCTTGCGGTTCTGCTCGTCCAGTGCCGCCTCGGTGCGCGCCAGTTCCTCGCCGGTCCCCCGGAGCGCCTCCTGCTCCTGCTCCAGCTGCTCCCGGCGGTCAGTAAGGGCCTTGGCTGCTGCCCCGATCCGCTCCAACTGCCCCTGGGCACGCTCCAGCGCACCACTGCGCTCCCGAACCGCCAGCCTGGCCCGTTCCAGCTCAGCATACTGCGGCAGTTTTTCCCGCGCCACGGCCAGCCAACCGGCAAGCTGCTCCTGACGCTCTTTGGTGGATTCAGCCTGCTGTTCTGCTTGCAGAGCGGATTCCTCCTCCGCCTTTGCGCTGTCCAGCAGCTGCTGTTCCCGTTCCAGCTGCTTGCGGGCTTCGGCACGCTGCTGTGCCGCACCCAGCTGCTGCTCCATCCGGCTGGACTGCTCTGCCAGCTGGGTCAGCTGCTCTTCCAGCGCCTGGGTTTTCTCCTGCTCGCTGGCGATGAGCCGTCCCAGCAGCTCCGGAATTTCGGAGACAGGCAGTTCATCGGCTCTGGCCAGCAGCAGCTCTCCATACAGGGGGCTATCCGACGGACATTCTGCCGCCTCCAGATACTGCCGCAGCCCCACCAGTTCGGTTTGACGGCGGTTCTCCAGCGCCCGCTTTTCCGCGGCAAGGCGCTCCTGCAGCTTCCCGAACCGCTCGGTGCCGAACAGCTGCCGGAAGATCTTCTTCCGCTCCTCGGTGGTGGCCAGCAGCACCCGCAGAAAGTCCCCCTGGGCGATCATGGCGATCTGGGTGAACTGCTCCTTGCTCAGGCCGATGATTTCGATGATCTTTTCATTGACCTCCCTGGGCTTGGTGAGCGGTTGGGCCAGGCCGGTACCGGAAAGCTCCGCCTTGGCGGTCTCCTTGGTCATGCCGCCGCCCCGGAGCGCCGGGCGCTCGTAGGCGGGGGTGCGCTTCACCCGGTAGGTCCTCTCCCCATAGGCAAACTCCAGTTCTACAAAGGTGCGCACCGACGGCTCGGCATACTTGCTGCGGAGCATCGCCGGTTCCCGGTTGGAGCCGCTGGCCTCGCCATAGAGGGCAAAGGTGATGGCATCGAAGATGGTGGTTTTTCCGGCACCGGTATCGCCGGTGACCAGATAGAGCCCGTTCTGCCCCAGCTGTTCCATGGGAAGGGTCACCGTCCCGGCATAGGGGCCAAAGGCGGACAGGGTCAGGCTGAGTGGTCTCATACTTCTTCCTCCTCCCAGATCTCCCGGATCAGCCGCTCCAGCAGCCCGGACTGCTCCGGGCTCAGCGGTGCACCGTTCTGCTGTTCATACAGAGCTGCAAACAGCTCCATCGGGGTGCGGCGCTCCGGCTCCTCCTCGGCGGTGATCTCCCCGAAGGTGCGGGTGCGGGCATTGTCGTACCGCAGCTCCAGAATGTTTGGGTAGATGCTACGCAGCTTGGCAACCGCATCGGGGATATCCTGTTCATCGGTGAGGGTCACCTGCAGATAGTCCTCCACGGCGGTGCCCTGCCAGGTGCTGCGTCGGGTCAGCTCCTCGTAGCTGCCCCGGATCTTCCGCAGCCGGCGCAGAGGGGTGAGCGGAATGGCGCGCACCGCCACCTCCCCCTTTGGGCCCAGCTCGGCAATGGTGATGCTCTTTTCCTGTCCGGCCTCGGATACCGAATAGGCCAGCGGCGCCCCACAGTAACGGATGGTTCCGGCTCCCCGGACCCTCTGAGCCGAGTGGATGTGCCCCAGCGCCACATAGTCAAAGGCATCGAACACCGAGGCCTCCACATTTTCCACGCTGCCCACCGCAAACTCCTCCGAACCGCCCGGAGCGGCCCCGGTGACAAACTGATGGGCCACCAGCACCTGGCGCTCCGCTGCCGGGGCTGCCTGGGACAGCGCCACCTGCATGGCCTGGGTATAGGAGGAGATCTCCTCCTCCGGGAACACCGCCCGAACATGGGCCGGACGGATAAAGGGCAGCAGCCAGACTGCCACCGTACCGTATTCGTCCTTTAGAAGATGGGGGGTCAGGACGCCGTCATAGACCGGCGAGAGGTACACCCCCTCCTCCGCCAGCAGGCGCCCTCCAAAGGCCAGGCGCTCGGCAGAATCGTGGTTGCCGCTGATGAGAAAGACTGGGATCTTCTCCCCGGCCAGGGCGGTGAGAAACCGGTCCAGCAGGGTCACCGCCTCGGCTGGCGGCAGGGTGCGGTCGTAGACATCGCCAGCAATGAGCACGGCA
>CAKWRB010000143.1 GCA_934845495.1 uncultured bacterium | reverse complement strand
TTTCCTTGAACCCATACTTCTTTTTACTTAGGAAAGGAGATTTCTATGAACGCACAAGCATACATCGACCACAGTGAAATCCTTCGCCAGGTGGCAGGACAGAAGGAGACGGTCTGGATCAACCCGGACTACCTCCCGGCTGCTGTAACCGATGGCCTCTGCCAGCTGATTGTTTCCGACGCTGACATCGCGGACGCTGAACAGCGGCTTTCCCGGTTTGCGCCCTTTATCCAGCGCTGCTTCCCGGAGACTGAGGAGACCCAGGGGCTGATCGAGTCGCCGCTGGCCGATATTCCGCAGATGCGCCGGACCCTGGAGGAGGTTTACAGCTGCTCCATCCCTGGACGCCTGATGCTGAAGATGGATAGCCATCTGGCCATTGCAGGCTCGATCAAAGCACGGGGCGGCATCTACGAAGTACTCAAGCACGCCGAAGATCTGGCCATCGCCGCCGGAAAGCTCTCGGTGGATGAGAACTATGCCAAACTCGCCGACCCGGAGATGAAGGAGTTCTTCCGCCAGTTCACCGTCCAGGTGGGCTCCACCGGAAATCTGGGGATGTCCATCGGCATCATGAGTGCTGCCCTGGGCTTCCGCGTCAAGGTGCATATGTCCGCCGATGCCAAGCAGTGGAAAAAGGATCTGCTCCGCAGCAAGGGCGTTGAGGTCATTGAATATGCCGACGACTACTCCCGTGCTGTGGCCGAAGGCCGCCGGCTCTCCGACCTGGACCCCATGAGCTATTTTGTGGATGATGAAAAGTCGGTGGACCTCTTCCTGGGCTATGCCGTAGCTGCCAAGCGGCTGAAGCATCAGCTGGATGAGATGGGAATCACCGTCGATGAGGAGCATCCGCTGCTTGTCTATGTCCCCGCTGGTGTAGGCGGCGCACCCGGCGGTGTATCCTACGGCCTGAAGCGGCTGTTCGGTGATGCTGTACACTGCTTCTTCGTGGAACCGACCCGCTGCCCCTCGGTACTGCTTGGTATGGCTACCAAGGAATATGAAAAGGCCAATGTTCACGACTTCGGCCTTTCCGGCATCACCGAGGCGGATGGCCTGGCCTGCGCCAGCCCCTCCAGCTTTGTCACCCGGATCATGGGCAACCTGCTCTCCGGCGACTTCACCGTAGCAGACAACAAGCTGTACGATTATCTGCGGCTGCTGGATTGTTCCGAACACAAGCGCATCGAGCCCTCCAGCTGTGCCGCCTTTGCCGGTCCCTGCGGCCTGCTGGAACTGCAGGATTCCAAGAACTACTGCCTGCGCCAAGGGCTGACATCGGAGCGGCTGGCCAACAGTGTGCAGATCGTCTGGGCCACCGGCGGCAGATTGGTGCCTGCCGAAATCTGGGAGCAGTACCTTACCACCTACATTGAGTGAGTTCTCTGAGCCTTGCGAAAATTGGAACAGACCCGGTTTTATGCCGGGTCTGTTTGTGCTATAATGATACTTATATTAACAGGACCAAACCACACAACAGGACGGAGCAGTGCATAATGGAAGAGATCAACATTGGCAGCAGAGTACAGGAATTTCGGAAACGGGGCGGCCTGAGCCTTCGGGAACTGGCTGCACAGGCCGAGCTTTCCCCCTCCATGCTCAGCCAGATCGAAAGCAACACGGTGAACCCCTCCATCAATACCCTCAAGAACATTGCGGCAGCACTGCATGTGCCCCTGTTCCAGTTCTTTAAGGACGATGTTCCGGCCGACCGGCTCATTGTGCGCAGCGGTGAAAACCGCATCATTGGCCGCATGGGGGAAGAAGTGCTGTACAAGCTCCTCACACCGGACATCAGTGGCGCCATCGAATTTTGCCTGATGGAGATCCCGGCTGGCATTGCCTCCTCCGATGTTCCCAGAGAACACACCGGTGAGGAGGTCGCCTATGTGATCGAAGGAGAAATCGACCTGCACCTGAACGGAACGATCCACCATCTGGGGTGCGGCGATTCGGTCCGCATTCCGCCGATGAACCCCCATCGCTGGGTCAACCGCTATGGCACTGTGTTCAAAGCTGTATTTGCCATTACACCGCCCAGCTTCTGATTCTTTTCCCCAGCTGCTACAAAACAGAAAAAGCAGGAGATCCGCGAGATCACCTGCTTTTTGTTTTACTCTTATTTTCCCGGTCAGGCGGTGGGCCCGCCCATCGGCTCTTCGTGATAATAGGGCACTCCATCCTGGATCCCCATGCTGATTTTAATATCAAGATCCTGGTAGATCCCCTCGTACTGGTAGTCCGCCACTTCGTCCGACTCTTCAATCAGTTGTTTCAGTGCTTCGGCTGCGCGCAGACTTGCCGCATCGTTCTGTCCGCCGATTGCAGGGCCGCTGCTCCCCTCGTACACTTCCAGGTAGATGGGGTCGGAGGACTCCGGTTCAACCACAAGAAGATAGGAGTAGGCATCCTCCACATTCTCGGTTTCGTAATTCGGCTCCCCGAACAGCGCGCGCAGTCTACCGTAGGCGATGACCGGCTCCAGATCCAGGTTCAGCAGTTTGCCGCTGCTCACCGGCATACTCGTCCGGGTGGTATCCTGCCGGAAGTCGGATCGCGTCAGGGTATTCTCCCCCTCCGATTCTGGCAGATGGATGTCCAGGAATACCACCCCAAAGGGGCTCTCCCGATGGCAGACCTCCAGCGGTTCTCCCCGCTCGGCCATGTCAAAGAGGAGATCCGGCACCGAGAGTTCGGCCTTCTCCCCATTGTCCATCACGACTGTGAGGGTGTAGCCGTCGTCATCCACCTCCGGGTCATCGGCATGGCGATCCACGATCACTGCCGGATAGTGCCGGGGCGTTCCGCTGAGGGCGGCATTGATGCAGTACTGTTGGCTGACTGCAATGGAGAACCCGAGTATTCCCATAAAAAGGCCGGCTCCCAACCGCAGTCGTTTGGGCGCGCGCAGGACCAGCAGCACAATGAGCGCTGTCGCCATCCCCAGGATCTGCAGCAGCGAGCTGATCCCCACATCTGCCTCCTGCAGGACAAAGCCATCCCAGATGTGGTTGACCTGCCAGAGGTAGAGCAGGCTGATGAGCATCACCGTCAGGAACGGCACCTTGATATGCATTGCCTCCCATTCGGGCGTGGGGTTCTTGGGTGGATCGCCAAACCACATCACCGGTGCAAATGCCAGGCAGCACAGCAGGAAGGGGATGGGCGCCAGGGCCGCAATGGTCATCACGGTGCGGAATTTTGCGTCGGCAAAGAGATACAGCGGAATGGGAAGGATCCCACCCAGTGCATACAGCAGAACGGTCAGCCGCAGGCCGATCCGGATCGCCCCAAGGTGGCTGTGCAGCGGAGTGCGGTATTCCTCCCGCCACTGCACCATTCCTTCTGCCGCCTCCTCCCGCTGAGCCTGCTGCTCCATGGCAGTGGTCAGACCAAAATCCAGGTCGGTGCTTTCAATCCATTCAGCAAACCGGGGAATGCCCCGCATATTGGTCTCGACAGAGGCCAGCTTTTTCCCGTTGGAATCCAGCAGGTGGATGGAGCGGTTGACGGTCATCCGCAGCGATGCCACCTGCCCGGGAGCAAATTCCCGCCGCTTGCCCCAGCTGCTGATGTACCAGATCGACTGATCCTGGAATACAAACAGGGTCCGGTTCCGCCCTGCCAGCAGCATCCACACGCCCAACAGGAGAAGCAGCAG
>CAKWRB010000142.1:2010-3668 GCA_934845495.1 uncultured bacterium | reverse complement strand
GACAGGTATCGTATAAGAAGGCAGATGCAGCCCCGGGCAAGACCTCATCGGTCACGGCTACGATCTGCAATAGATTTTGGGCAGATAGATAAACTGTGCCGGAGAAGCGTTGGGTTTCGATATCTCCTCGTGTACGCACGATCACCAGCGGTGTTCCCATTTTGAACAGGGGGACAAAGTCATTTTTGAATGTGATCCCCTGCTGGTCTGGGCTGATAAAAGCTCTGCCATATTCCAGGATTTCACCCTCAGGGGTTTTGAGCGTAGCGGGAAACCCCTGCTCCAAAACATTATATCGCAAAAAAATCCCTCCCTATAATAGTTATAATATTTAATCATAATACAAATATAAAATTTTTCAAGTAGGTTATAGTAAAGTCAATGGTTCGAGGTGAATTTAATGGCCAGTGTACAGTTGATGGAATGGATGGAGCAGAAGAAGCAGTGCCTGTTGGACTTCCAGGCCGTGACCCAGCGCATGCTTGAATGTGAGCGGGAAGAGCTGGAAGATCTTGTGGAGAAAAGAGGCCGGCTGATCGAGAAGATCGACCAGCTGGATGCCGGAATCCAGGCGGAATTGGAGGGGCTGGAGGCATCAGATCCGATTTATCAGGCCGTTGCCGGAACACTCGAAGGGGGAACGCATGAAGCAGAAACGAAAATGTTGTTTGTCCTCTCCCGCGAGATGCGCTCGATCCTGGGGCAGATCCGGGAAGATGATATCCAGGCATCGCTTCGACTGAGAGTGGAGCAGGAGGATATCCTGAACCAGATCCGTGAGGCCAATCAGGGGGGAACTGCCAAGGGGGCACGCTTTTACTCCGCAGCTGCTGTGCGTAATCGCGGAGGAACACGCCTGGGAAATGCATGATCGGCTTGGGTTTTGACAGAATGGGTCGATTATATTAAGTGAAAGAATTAAGATCATTTTCAGTCTGTTATACAGCATTTTTATGATATAAGGGGGAAGACAGAATGAATATCACCTCCAGCGGCTCCAGTTCCTATGTAGCTGGCGCAAGCAGCAACAAGGGGTTTTCGGGACTGGCCTCAGGCATCGATACCGAAAGCATGGTAGAGGCGATGCTCTCCGGTACACAGTCCAAAATCGATAAGCAGAACGGACTGAAGCAGCAGCTTGAATGGAAGCAGGAAATCTACCGGGATATCATCAACCAGATCAATGCATTCCAGTCGAAGTTCTTTGGGACTTCTTCTACGACCGGCCTGCTCAACCAGAGCTTCTACAATTCGATGAAGGCGCTCTGCTCGTCCGGTGCGTTTGGCGTTACTGCCAACAGTTCGGCTGCTACCGGATCCACCAAGTTCCAGATCCGCCAGCTTGCCACCAATTCCAGCATTACTTCCGGCAAGGGCGTCAGCGGCAAGCTGAACGGCAAACTGGATGTATCCAAGATGCAGGAGCTGGTCAATAAGGAGCTGGGTGGCACCACAGCAGATGAACAGAATGCGGCTTATACCGTTAAGTTCCAGGTTGGCAGCGATACAGTAGAGGTCAATCTGAGAGATATTTTTGTATCGGATGACGGAAAGACCTTCAAAAACGAGCTGAGCCAGAAGGAACTGGATGCAGCCATCGAAAAGAAGCTCAATGATGCTTTCAGCGGCAAGGGTGTTACAGCTCAGGTGAAGGACGG
>CAKWRB010000142.1:0-2000 GCA_934845495.1 uncultured bacterium | reverse complement strand
GGACGGAGCCATGACTCTGAGCACCGGAAACACTTCCACCATCGTCAAGGTAGCATCCGGCTCCGGCAAGATTGGCTTGAACCGTCTGGGCCTGACCGAAGCGAGCAGCTCGACTGTTGACAACAGAGCCGGCAAGTCGGTCCTCAGCAGCAAGGTGAGCGATATCGGGGGCCTGGAGTTCACCGTTACCTTGGATGATGTGGCCAAGAACATTCGCCTGGATTGGCGGGATGTGATGACAGGCGGCAGTCTTGATACAACTAAATTCCAAACTGCTCTTCAGGCAGCTGTGGACAATGCCCATGGCGCCGGACAGGTTACTGTTCAGGCAGTAGGCGGGGATCTCAGCAAGGGATTTGAACTGCAGGTTGCAACAGGACGAAAGGTTATGGTCGGCGGTTCGGTCGAAGCAGTCGAGGCCTTCGGATGGCTGAACGGGCAGTCCAACCGTATTGGTATGGGCGGTAAGCTCAGCCAGCTTTACTTCGGCGAAAAGCTCCAGGGCAGCGAATTCCGCTTCAGCATCAATGGGGTGGATTTCCACTTTACCGAAGATAACACCATGAGCGAGATCGTTTCGGCCATCAACCGGAGCGGTGCCGGTGTCCGCCTGATCTATCGAACCCAGGACGACACCTTCACACTGGAATCCACCGATTCCGGAGCAGGCCGCAGCATCCGTCTGGAGCAGACAGAGGGTAACTTGCTCAATGCACTGTTTGGTTCGGGCGCAGATGGCGCTCTGAAAACAGGTTCCAGCGTCAGCTCGAAAACTCTGACTTCCGGTACAGTCAAGGGTGGAACCCCCGTCCTTACAACCGAAGAAGATTTCAAGGAAGTAAAGCAGGGCACCTTCAAACTGATGATCGATGGCAAGGAACATGTGCTTACTCTGCCGAAGAAATCGGGGGACGCTGCCTATACCAAGGACGAAATCATAACCGAGCTCAACAAGCAGCTGGATGATAAATTTGGCGCAGGCAATATTCACCTCTCTGCAGATGGCTCGTCCATCTCGGTCAAGAACGGAATGCGCGTATCGGTTGTGCCGGGTGCTGTTGCAAAACCGGACGATGCCGAGGCGCTCAAGAAGGCTGCCAAGGGAGGAGACCTGGCACTGGCACTGTTTGGTGCCAAGGAGGTTTCCAACTCGGTGACAGGGGATACGACCCTGGGCGATCTGGGGATTACCGGGCTGAAGGGTGCCGATGGAAGAACCCTGGGGGCTGATGTGAAGCTCTCGGAACTCAACACCCACAACCCCGCACTGAGCTTTGAAAACGGTAAAATTCGTGTGGATGGCTCTGCCGGACAGAATGTAGCGGATGCCGCCACCATGAAGCAGATGATCGGTTTCGAGAGCCTGAAGCTCGGAGTGGAGTCCGGGAAAAAGTCCACCGAGGTAAAAGGCCAGAATGCCATTGTGGAAATCGACGGACTGGTGACCGAGCGCAGCAGCAACAATTTCACTGTCAATGGTCTGAACTTCAACCTGAAGGAGACTACCGGTACATACGAGGCAGCTTCCGGTATCCTCAAGATGAAGGACAATACTCCCTTTGATATTTCCACACTTAAGGATGGCCAGTATATTGAAAACGGCACTGTCTATAACCCTGATGGCTCCAGAACCGATATCACCGGTCTGACCTATGAAAAGGATGGCCAGACGGTCACCGCGGACGGTCTGCGGATGAATGGGAAGAAGTTGGAGATCTTTAACGGAAAGACCGAAACCATCCAGGTGACCCGCAATACCGATCAGATCGTTGAAGGCATCAAGAGCTTTGTGGATGAATACAACAAGCTGATCAAAACTCTGAACGATTATCTGGATGAGGACACCAGCTATAAAAAGTATCCTCCGCTGACAGAAGCCCAGAAGAAGGAAATGAGCGAGAAGGAAATCGAGCTCTGGGAGAAGAAAGCGAAGGAGGGCCTGCTGCACCGAGACAGCACCATCGATGCTTTCCTGCAGTCGATGCGTACCACCCTGTACG
>CAKWRB010000141.1 GCA_934845495.1 uncultured bacterium | reverse complement strand
TGCAGACCCCAACGGCGTGCTGAACCAGACCCGGTACACCCAGCCCTGTATGCTGGCGGTGGCCATGGCCATCACCGATATCCTGGCGGAAAACGGTATCACTCCGGCGATGACAGCCGGGCTGAGCCTGGGCGAATACAGTGCCCTCTACTGTGCCGGTGTGCTGGACCGGAAAACCGCAGCCGAGCTGATCGGCTTCCGGGGACAGGCCATGCAGAAGGCCTCCGAAGGGGTGGAGAGCGGCATGACTGCCATTCTCGGCCTGGACCGGGAACTGGTGCAGAAGGCCTGCGGCCAGGCCCAGGGTGAAGGGGTGGTCTGCCCTGCCAACTTCAACTGTCCCGGCCAGATCGTCATCGGTGGCGAGCGCCGGGCGGTGGATGCAGCGGCACAGAATGCCTTGCTGCTGGGTGCGCGTAAAGCGGTGCCGCTTACCGTGAGCGGTCCGTTCCACACCTTCTTCATGCAGCCGGCTGGATACGCCCTGCGGGACCGCTTTAAAACGGTGACCTTCCATGAAATGAAGATCCCGGTGGTGTTCAACTGCCTGGGACGGGAAAAGACGGCGGAAGAATCCATCCCCGACCTGCTGGAGCGCCAGGTGCAGAGCCCGGTCTACTTCTGGGACAGCATCGAGTATATGCGTGCTCAGGGCGTGGATACCATCGTGGAAATCGGCCCGGGTAAGGTGCTTTCGGGCTTCATCAAAAAGATCGACCGATCCATCAAAACCTATGCCGTTCAGGACTGTGACAGCCTTGCAGCGGCCATATCCGCACTGAAAGGAGCCGGAGAATATGTTTGATCTCACAGGAAAAACAGCGGTGGTCACCGGTGGAAGCCGCGGCATCGGCCGGGCCATCTGTCTCAAGCTGGCCGGTCAGGGTGCCAACATCGTGCTGAACTTTGCCGGTAACGAGGCCGCCGCTGAGGAGACCCGCTCCCAGTGCGAGGCACTGGGAGTCCGGGCCATTGCGGTAAAGGGCGATGTAGCCGAGGCCGAGGCCTGCAATGCCCTCATCGACCAGGCAGTCAAGGAGTTTGGCGGCATGGACATTCTGGTGTGCAATGCCGGTGTCACCCGGGATAACCTACTCATGCGCATGAGCGACGAGGAGTTCCAGAAGGTGATCGACACCAACCTGAAGGGTACCTTCCACTGTATGCGGGCGGCCATCCGCCCCATGATGAAAAAGCGCCGGGGCCGTATCATCTCCATCAGCAGTGTGGTGGGCCTGATGGGCAATGCCGGGCAGATCAACTACGCAGCCAGCAAGGCCGGTGTCATCGGCATGACCAAGTCGCTGGCCCGGGAGGTCGCCAGCCGCCACATCACCGTCAATGCGGTGGCGCCGGGCTTCATCAAAACCGATATGACCGCCGTCCTCAGCGACAGCGTCAAGGAGGGAATCCTCCACGGGATCCCGCTGGGTGAGCTGGGGGAGGCAGAGGATGTGGCCAATGCGGTGCTGTATCTGGCATCGGACGAGGCAGCCTACATCACAGGGCAGGTTATCAGCGTAGACGGCGGCATGGCAATGTAACCGCCGCCGGAACGATAAGGAGCAGGAAAGTATGAAAAGACGAGTCGTCATCACTGGAATGGGAGCAGTCAGCCCCATCGGAAATACAGCAGAGGAGATGTGGCAGTCCGCCCGGGAAGGGCGCTGCGGCATCGGCCCCATCACCCATTTTGACACCACCAGTCACAAGGTCAAGTTGGCAGGCGAGGTAAAAGATCTGGACTTCACCCCCTATCTGGAGAAGAAGGAACTGCGCCGGATGGATCTGTTCAGCCAGTATGCCATGGTGGCAGCCATCCAGGCCTGGAAGGACAGTGGGCTGGACTACGAAAAAATCGACCCCACCCGCTTCGGCGTGGACATCTCCTCGGGCATCGGCGGCATCAACACCATCGAAGCCGAGTATGAGCGCGGCCGGGAAAAGGGATTCGACCGTGTGTCTCCCTTCTTTGTCCCCATGGATATCAGCAACCTGGCAGCGGGCAATGTGGCCATCAAGCTGGGGGCCAAGGGGATGTGTACCTGTGTTGTGACCGCCTGTGCCGGCGGCAGCAATGCAGTGGGGGATGCCTTCCGCATGATCCGGGATGGCTACCAGGAACTGATGCTGGCAGGCGGAACCGAAGCCGCCATTGCCAAGCTGGCCATCGGCGGTTTTACCTCGATGAAGGCGCTGTGCGAGAGCGAGGATCCCGCCCGTGCCTCCATCCCCTTCGATGCAGAGCGCAGCGGCTTTGTCATGGGCGAAGGCGCGGGCGTGCTGATGCTGGAGGAGTATGAGCATGCCCGCGCCCGGGGCGCAAGGATCTATGCTGAGATCGTTGGCTACGGTGCCACCTGTGATGCCTACCACATCACCTCGCCGGCTCCCGGGGGAGAGGGCGGCGCCCGGGCCATGGTGGAGGCAGTGAAGGACGCCGGAATCCAGCCCGAGGAGATCGACTACATCAATGCCCATGGCACCTCCACTGCCCTCAACGATAAGTTTGAGACTGCGGCGGTAAAGGCGGCTTTCGGCGACCATGCATATAAGCTTGCGATGAGTTCCACCAAGTCGATGACCGGTCACCTGCTGGGTGCTGCCGGTGCCATCGAGGCGATCATCACCGCCCGGGCCCTACAGGACGGCTTTATTCCTGCCACCATCAACTATGCCATCCCCGATCCGGAGTGCGATCTGGACATCGTGCCCAATGTGGGACGGGAAGCCGATCTGCGGTATGCCATGTCCAACTCGCTGGGCTTTGGCGGACACAATGCCAGTCTGGTGCTGAAGAAGTATGAGGAGGAAAAGTAACCATGGAACTCAATTCCAATCAGATCCAGGAGATCATTCCCCATCGGTATCCGTTCCTGCTGGTGGACCGCATCACCGACTTTGAGCCGGGCAAGTGGGCCAAGGGCATCAAGTGTGTCTCGGCCAACGAGATGCAGTTCTGCGGCCACTTCCCCCAGGAACATGTCATGCCCGGTGTGCTGATCATCGAAGCGCTGGCACAGGTGGGCGCCATTGCCATTCTTTCCCTGGAGGAGAACAAGGGCAAGATCGCCTACTTCGGCGGCATCAAGAACGCCAAGTTCAAGCGTCAGGTCAAGCCCGGCGATGTGCTGACCCTGGAGACCACCATGACCCGCACCTTCGGCAAGGTGGGCATCGGCACTGCCGTTGCCAAAGTGGGGGAGGAGATCGCCGCCACTGCGGAGCTTACCTTCGCCATTGGCTGATAACTCTGATACATAGAGAAAACTCCGGAACCACCTCGATGGTTCCGGAGCTTTTTGTTATGCGTTGCAGTCGGGTTGGGGCTGCCAGAAGAAGAGCCCTTCGCAGGCAGCCAGATCCTGCAGCAGTTGCCGCAGCCGCAGGTCCGGGTCATAAACGCTCAGATAGAGGTTGTCCCCGTTGAGGATCACCATGGCCCGTTCCTGATCGATCAGGATATTGAGATAGTCTTTCTGGCTGCCGGTGCATTTTCCACCAGCTGCTCCAGTCGTTTGGGAGAGGGATTTTCCTCCCAGTCCAGCCCATGGCTCACGGTGAAATCGCAGTAGCAGTTTAGCTTCAGCAGGATGCGCAGGAATTTCCGGTAAAGCCGGCGGTATTCCCGCTTGGAGGAAAATCATTTCTCCACCTTCCAGAACCGCTCGCCATAGCAGGCAGGCACCTGTTCGGGGA
>CAKWRB010000140.1 GCA_934845495.1 uncultured bacterium | reverse complement strand
CCACCCCACTGCCCTTTTCCGCCTCCACAATGTCCATATCCGCCAGCAGGCAGATGGCCCGCCGGGCCGTTTCGGGCGAGACATGGTACTTGCTTGCCAGCGCAGAGCGCGCGTAGATCCGGTCCCCGACCTTATACTGCTGTTTGACGATCTGTGTGGCAATGTCCATCGCGATCTGCTGATAGCGCGGCATGCCGTCCTTTGATTTTCTATCCATAGTATCCTCGTTTTCTGCAAAAGCGCAGGTTGTTTAGAGTGTCAGGTCTTCCACTTTCCCCATAAAGCAGAAAGTGGCTGCCCGGGACTCAAACCGGATCAGTACCAGCTCTCCGCTCTCCGGGCCAGCCGGGAAGATCCGGTCCAGCTCTGGGACCCACAGTTCCCGCAGGGCGCCGGTCTCCCGGATCAGCTGCACCGAACCGGTCAGGCTCACGCTGCCGCCTGGTGCAAAATAGCTGACACAGGCCCGGGGATCCTGCTCCAGGGCGCGGATCTTCTCCGAGCCCTCCTTGGCCAGAAACGGAAAGACCCGGATGCTCTCACCAGGCAGTTTGGTCATCACATAGGAACGGGGAAAGCCATCCTCCCCATTCACCGCCAATGTAACGACCTCTGCTCTCTCCAGCAATTCTTCCGCACGGCGGATCGATTCCTGCATACGGTTTTCCTCCTTGTCAATTTGGTATCATATGTTCAGTATACCATAGATTCAGCACTTGTATAGTGATATCCCCCCACTTTTTCCCCGGCCGATCCTATTTTGTCCCCGGTTGTACCGGGAGCAGCCGTTTTCCGGATGCTGCGCCGCCTTTCGGGGCTTTTCCGGCTGTTCCCGGTGGATTTCCCCGCCGGCTTCGCCTTGATTTTCTGCGTCGGGCTATACTATAATGAAGTCAAAGCAAAGCCGGAACGATCCGCCGGCTTCAAGGAAATGAGGGACAATATGGAGAACCGTGATCTCTTTATCATGCGGGAACTGGGCGACCGGGATCTGGAGCAGTTCAATTCCCTGCTCAAGTATGCCTTCCAGGTGACATCGGACGAAATGCTCAAAACCGGCTGGCAGGAAGACGAAATGAAATATTCCAAGGCGCCCATGCTTCAGAATGCCTTTGTGCTGGGTTGGTTCCATGGGGAAAACCTGGCCTCCCAGATCGTGATCTACCCCATGGAGGTCAACATCCAGGGGGAGCGGTTTGCCATGGGCGGCATCACCGGAGTGGCCACCTATCCGGAATATGCCGGGCGGGGGCTGATCCATGCGCTGATGAGCGAATGTCTGCGCCATATGCGGGAAAACCGGCAGTACATCTCCATTCTGTGCCCCTACTCCATCCCATTTTACCGGAAAATGGGATGGGAAGTGATCTCGGATAAGCTCAGCTTCCAGATCAAGGATACCCAGCTGCCCCGGCGCAAACCGGTGCCCGGCATGGTGGAGCGGGTGCCGCTGGACAGCGAGGACCTCAAAAATGTCTACGAATACTTTGCCCTCCAGCACCACGGGGCACTGATCCGGGACGAAGTTGGCTGGGCAGAATACTGGCGCTGGGAAACCGAAGATATGATCGCCGCCATCTACTACAACGAAAAGCACCGGCCGCTGGGCTATGTGGCTTACAGCATCGAAAACGAACACTTCAACATCAAGGAGCTGATCTACCTCAACCAGGAGGCGCGGCACGGACTCTGGAACTACATCTCGGCGCACTTTTCGATGATCAACGATGTGCGCGGCTACAACTACACCGGCGAGCCGCTGGCCTTTCTGCTGGAGGACAGCGAGATCCGGGAGACCATCGAACCCAATGTGATGGGGCGGATCATCGATGTACAGGAATTTCTCTCCCGCTACCCCTTCGAGAGCTTCCGGGAGGATCTGCAGCTGCATCTGCGCATTCACGACCGCATGGCCGAATGGAATGAGGGGGACTTCCTGCTCTGGGTGAAAAACGGCGAAGTGGTCTGCGAGCCCTGCGCCGATTGTGAGGACGATGATGCTGCCATGGTGGAGATGGACATCCAAACCCTGACCACCATGCTGATGGGATACAAGCGTCCCACCTACCTCTACCAGAACGAGCGGATCCAGGCTGACTACCACCTGATCCCCTACCTGGAACGGCTGATCCCCATCGAAAAGCCCTACTTCTCCGACTACTTCTGATCCAAACAACAAAAAACAGGACGGCTGATCCAGCTGTCCTGTTTTGATTTTATGCCTGTACCGGACGGAGCAGCGGCTCCTCGTGGGGTTCGGTGCTGCAGCCCAGCAGCCACAGGTAGATCGCCGCAGCCATCTCCCGGGGGAAGGCGGCACCAGCCAGCTGCGCAGCCGGCACCGGAACACTGCCGGACAGTGCTCCGTACACCAGATGGGTAACGATGTACAGCCGTTCTTTGCCAGTCATTGCCTTGAACTGCCCCAGGATATCCGGTGCTGTGGAGGGGTTCTCATGCACACGGCGCAGGGCCTGTTCCATCTCGCCAGGCTGCAGATCGTCCTCCTCCGAGAAGCGGCGGATCAGCTCTGCATTGAACTGCTCGGCCGTATAGATGCAGGTCGGGTCCAGATCCAGCATTTCAGCTGCCAGCTCGGCCTGGCGCATCAGGTTCACCTTGATCGAGTTGCGCCGCCGTGCCCCCCACTTCAGCGCCCCATTGAGCCGCAGTTCCAGGGCAGCGGCAGCCGGAGCGGTCAGCGTGCCCTCGGCGGTGGTCAGGATCTCCATGGCCTGCTGCGATCCCGCCAGGAAGCGGTCACACATTCGGGCCATCTCCCCCTCCCGGAAGGAGTAGGCAAACCCATCCAGGAGTCCCAGGGTCTTCTTGGTATCCAGATAGCCCAGCTCCATATTGCGGCGGATGCGCTCCGGGCTGAAGGTGATGAACATTCCCAGATCCCAGTAGCTGCGGATGTACCGCACCGGGATATCGTACATCAGCTTCTGGGGCACATGGCCCAGTGCCTGCAGATCCACTGCCCAGATTTCATTGGCACCCAGCTCGATGGCCAGATCGATGGGCAGGTTGTCCCGGTAACCGCCGTCCACATAGCTCTTATTGTCGATGGTGCGGCGCTTGAAGGCAGGATAGCAGGCGGCCGATGCCAGCAGGTAATCCGCCATGCGTCCCTCGGGGATATCCTCCTTGGACATCTCCGAGGCCTTCAGGCTGGGGATCTCCACCGTGACGATACCGAACTCCTTGGGGGAATTGCGGATCTTCTCCTCGTCCAGGCGGCTTCGCACCAGCTCTTCCAGCGGGCCGATCTCCATGCCGCCGTCTGCCACGATCTCCTGCAGGGCGGTGCGGAAGGCCCGTCGGGTGCCGTCCAGTGTGGTGAAATCCTCCGCCTTGACATTGGACATCACCGCCTCGTAGTTCATATTCTCCCACATATCCACGGCGAAGTCGTAATCCCCCTGCACCACCAACGCCCCGTTGAGAGCGCCGATGGAGGTACCGGTCACCACATCAAACTCGATGTTCAGTTCTCTGGCTGCCCGCCAGACTCCGATTTCGTAGGCGCCGCGGGAACCTCCGCCGCCCAATACCAGTCCTCGATTCAGCATGAACCCCACCCTTCCTTTCCTTGATACAGTTTGAGTATAGGCGATCGCCCCGGCCTGTATGCGCCCAAGGCTCAGGCAATGCCCAGATATTCTTCCAATGTGATCCCCTGGGACATCACGGCCTGGGCTGTCTCCTCC